>NZ_JBFBML010000004.1:176166-200982 GCF_040687075.1 Leucobacter sp. NPDC077196 | reverse complement strand
AGACCTCCGTGCGTGCGAGAAGAAGAATTTGACAGCTCCAACTCGACTACGGGGGTCTCTCCTACGTCAACAACGATCCGGGTCAGTACATCTAGGCGACATGTATTCGGAGCGAGCAGTGCCGGGGCTGGGGGTCATCTGGCGGGTGGAGCAGCCGACCGAGCCCGCAGCCCCATCGTCTGCTGCCCCGTCGGACTTTTCGCCGTCGGTGTCGACCATCGTGCCGGCGGACGGATGCGCCGACTTCGTCCTCCGCGGTGACGCACTGCTCATCGCGGGCCCATCAACCCAATGGCTCCGGTCACCGGTCGACAGCGCCACCCCCACCGTCGGCATCCGTTTCGCCCCGGGCACCGCGGCCGCTGCGTTCGGGCGCCCTCTGGACGCATTGCGCGACAGCCTGGTGCCTGCAGACGTGGCGATTGCAGGCGCGGTTGCGCTGCGCGTCGCGTCGTCGATGCGCGCGCTTGCCTCTGGCACGCGGCAGGATGCCACGGAACTCATGCGAGAGCGCGAATTCGTTCCGTCCCTCGCGCATGCGATTGATGCCGACGGCGGAGTCAGCACGGCACCGGTGCCCTGGAGGCGTGCAGCACTGCAAGCGGCCGATGCGGAAGACTCCCTCTCCGCACTGGCACATCGAATCGGGTTCTCGGAGCGACAGGTGCACCGGAAGATGCTCGCAGAATTCGGTTACGGGTTCGCCGCGCTCCGCCGCGTGCGCCGCGGCCTGCGGGCTCGCCTCGCGCTCGACAACGGGGCATCCTTAGCGCAGGTCGCTGTCCGAGCCGGGTACGCCGACCAATCTCACTTCACGCGTGAATTCTCTCGAATGATGGGCGAAACGCCGTCGCAGTATGCGCGCTTGCGTCAGGTGGTCGCGCCGTCGGACGCGGGAGCCGCCGGAAGCGGTGCGTAAAGGTCGATCGAGTTGCCGTCGGGATCGCGAACGGTGGCGTACCGCTGCCCCCACGGCGCATCCCACGGCGCGGTATCGGCCGCTCGGGGATACCGAGCCACGATCTCAGCGTAGGCGGAGTCGACCTCGGCCGGCGAGCCCGCGCTGCACGCGAAGGCGATTCGGTTCTCGCCGGCGGGTAGCTCGAAGCCAGGCATGAAGGTCTCGATCGTCGATACGGGGTCCCACGCGAGCTTCATGCCGCCGGGCAGCACCACCTCCGCATGCGGAGCGTCGTCCAGTCCCTCCGGAATCGAGATGCCCAGCTCGCGGTAGAAGGCGAGCGAGCGGCCGAGGTCCGCAGTGACGATGCCGATGAAATCGAAGTTCAGAGTCATGCGCTCAGGCTACGCCGGGAGCGGCCGCCCGTCTTGCACAAATCGGACGTGCGCGGCACCGCGCTGTCGCAGATCAGAGCACCACGTAGCCGTACCGGGCGGCGATCCGGTCGATCACCCCGGTCAGCTCGTCGCGATCAAGACGCAGGTGCGCGATCGGGTGCCGGGGAAGCGCGTCGATCGCGGGCGACCAGAGTGCCACGACTCGTGCCGTCGGCACGACCGAGGAGGCCGAGATGACGCCATCGAGGTTCGGATAGGTCGCCCGAATCGCTCGAGCCCACGCACGTGACACCATGCGATCGCCCGAAGAGATCGCGGCGCTGCCCCCTGCGACGGTGATCCAGTCGCTGTCGCTGAGATCGAGAAGGCGCATTGGTCGGGCGTTCTCGAAGATCGCGAGCGTCGGCGCACCGGTCGCCCGACGGACGATGCGTGTGGATTGGAACACTTCGAGCAGACAGGACGCGAAGGCCGACGCGTGCTCCTCCCCAAGGCTGGACTGCTCGAGCGTCGCATACAGCACCCCGGCATCGACCGTCTCGGAAGGCGGTTCTGGCTGGGGATCGAAGCGCGCATCGATCGGCCCGTAGGTGCGGAATTCATGCCACGCCATCGGGTGGGGGCCTCCCGCTGTGAAGATGCGAGCCAGCGCCGTGCCGCGCGGAAGCTCGCGCACCCAACTGCGATCACGCGCCAGATCGGGAAATGCAGCGATGTCTGGAGCGGACAGGTACTCGCTCACGGAAGCCGGTGCAGCGCGTCATCCACCGCCATCGCGGCCGTCACCGGGTCGCCGCCGAGCACGAGCCACTCGAACGGTGCGAGCTCCTCGCCGTCGCTGAGGAGCGCGGGCGAGGGCGAGGTCAGCACCCGTTCGGCGAACAGCAGCGGCGCGCCGCGAGGGATCACTGCCGCTACCGTCGCCCAGCCGGGAACCTCCCGGTCATCAGGAAACTGGAATCGGGGAAGATGCCACCCGTCGGTGCGTCGCTGCGCGAGCAGAGTGCCAGCAGCGCACCTCTGACGAATGCGCGCCGGAGTCACGCCGAGCAGTTCTGCAGCCTCGGTCACCGTGGCACTGCGCGCGGCGAGCGCCCGGTTCGCCAGAAGGCCCTGGGTCGTCGCGTGCAACGCATCAGGCTGCTGCAACTCCTCCTCGCCGACGCCGAAGCGCGCGAGGGCGGTGATCTCCGCCTCGGCGAGCGTTCGAGTGTCCGCCTGCTGGTGGGCAAGAAGCCCAGAGAGGAGCTCCTCGGCCGAATCCATGCGCTCCGTGTCCAGGTGCGTCACCAGATCGAGCAGTCGTTCGCGGGCAGCCTTGACGTCGCGAGGAGCGCGGTCCCGCCGCGACGGTGTCAATTGAGCGATGGACACCATGAACCCTTTCGATCACTTGCATCAATATTAATCGATACCCAACCGCATGCAAAGTGCGCTCCTGGCGAAAGTTTCGTAGGTATGTTCGAACTGTTCTCCAGAGAACGGATAGAATAAGTCGGTGACTTCGACGCGCTCAACTCCGATCCGATCCTCAGCCGCGCACGGGCAGATCAGTGTGCAGGGTGCCCGCGTACACAATCTGCAGAACGTCGACTTGGCCATTCCTCGCGACTCCATGGTGGTTTTCACCGGCCTGTCCGGGAGCGGGAAATCGAGCCTGGCGTTCGACACGATCTTCGCGGAGGGCCAGCGCAGATACGTCGAATCCCTGAGCGCTTATGCACGTCAGTTCCTCGGTCAGGTCGATCGACCTGATGTCGACTTCATCGAGGGCCTCAGCCCCGCCGTGTCCATCGACCAGAAGTCGACGAATCGCAACCCGCGCTCCACCGTGGGCACCATCACTGAGATCTACGACTACATGCGCCTCCTTTGGGCGCGCATCGGCATTCCTCATTGCGCGGTGTGCGGCGAACGGATCGAATCGCAGACCGTGCAGCAGATCGCTGACCGACTCATGGAGCTTGAAGAGCGCACGCGGTACCAGGTGCTCGCTCCGGTCGTCAATAAGAAGAAAGGGGAGTTCGTCGACCTCTTTCAAGATCTCGCCGCGAGTGGGTACTCGCGAGCGATCGTCGACGGCGACATGATCCAACTGTCCGACCCTCCGAAACTCAAGAAGCAGGTCAAGCACGACATCTCCGTCGTCATCGACCGCCTCGTCGCAGGCCCCGAGATCCTCGGCCGCCTCACTGATTCCCTTGAGACAGCATTGCGCCTTGCCGGGGGAATCGTCACCGTCGACTTTGTCGATCGCGATGCGAAAGCGGCGGATCGCACGCAGCAGTTCTCCGAACAGCTCTCCTGCCCCAACCAGCACCCCGTGCAACTCACCGAGATCGAACCTCGCACATTCTCCTTCAACGCGCCCTTCGGCGCGTGCCCAGTGTGCTCGGGTTTGGGCACCAGCATGTCCGTCGACGAAGACCTGGTGCTGGGCGATCCCGAGCTCTCCATCACGGAGGGCGTCATCGTGCCGTGGACGAGCCAGGGCAAGAGCTTGTACCAGTACTACGAGAAGCTCCTGATCGGCCTGTCGGACGACTTGAACTTCTCTTTGAAATCATCTTGGTCCGACCTCAGCGAAGAAGTGCAGCAGGCGGTGCTCTACGGCAACGATTTCAAGGTGAATGTGCGATGGCGCAACCGATTCGGGCGCGAGGTCAAGTACTCCTCGGGCTTCGAAGGGGTGATTCCGTTCATCGAACGGCAGTATGCCGAGGCCGAATCCGATGCGAAGCGCGACCGATGGTCGGAGTTTCTCCGCGAGGTCCCGTGTCACGCGTGCCAGGGGCAGCGCCTCAAGCCCGAGGTGCTGGCCGTGACGGTCGACAATCAGTCCATCGCCGCTGTTGGCGAGTTCAGCCTGCTCGACGCGAAGGGCTTCTTCGACAACGTCGTGCTCACCGAGCGCGAAGCGACGATTGCCGCTCAGGTGCTGCGCGAGATTCGTCTGCGGTTCGACTTCCTGATCGAAGTGGGGCTGGGGTATCTCACCCTGGCTCGCGCCGCGGGCACGCTGTCGGGCGGCGAAGCTCAGCGCATTCGGCTCGCCACGCAGATCGGTTCTGGTCTCACTGGTGTGCTCTACGTGCTGGATGAGCCCAGCATCGGGCTGCATCAGCGCGACAATCGCCGGCTGATCGAGACGCTTATCAAGCTCCGCGATCTCGGCAATACGTTGATCGTTGTCGAACACGACGAGGAGACGATCGAAGCGGCTGACTGGATCGTCGATATCGGACCCGGCGCAGGCGTCGAAGGCGGTACCGTCGTGCATTCGGGCCACTACGACGAGCTGCTGCGCAACCGCGATTCCATCACGGGCGATTACCTCGCAGGCCGTCGCAGCATCGAGACCCCCAAGCGGCGTCGCAAGCGTGATCGTAAGCGAGAGCTCAAGGTGGTGGGAGCGCGGTCGAACAATTTGAAGAACGTCGATGCGACGTTCCCGCTCGGTGTAATGACCGCGGTCACCGGCGTTTCGGGATCGGGCAAGTCGACGCTCGTCAACGACATCTTGTATCGAGTGCTCGCCAATCATCTCAACGGCGCACGGCTCGTTCCGGGCAAGCACACCCGCATCACCGGACTCGAACACCTCGATAAGGTCGTGCACGTCGACCAGGCGCCGATCGGTCGCACACCGCGCTCGAATCCAGCGACGTACACCGGCGTTTTCGATAAGATCCGCAACCTGTTCGCCGAAACCCAGGAAGCGAAGACGCGGGGCTACCTCCCCGGTCGGTTCAGCTTCAATGTGAAGGGCGGCCGATGCGAGGCATGCTCCGGCGACGGCACGCTGAAGATCGAGATGAACTTCCTCCCCGACGTGTATGTCGCCTGTGAGGTGTGCGGGGGCTCGCGTTACAACCGTGAGACGCTGCAGGTGCGGTACAAGGGCAAGAACATTTCCGAGGTGCTCGAGATGCCGATCGCGGAGGCCGAGGAGTTCTTCGAGCCGATATCCTCGATCCACCGATACATGAAAACACTCGTAGACGTCGGCCTCGGGTATGTGCGCCTCGGGCAGAGCGCGACGACGCTCTCCGGCGGTGAAGCGCAGCGCGTGAAGCTCGCGACCGAACTGCAGAAGCGATCGAACGGGCGCAGCATCTACGTGCTCGACGAGCCGACCACCGGTCTGCACTTCGAAGATGTGCGCAAGCTGCTGCTCGTGCTGAACGGCCTGGTCGAGAAGGGCAACACCGTCATCACCATCGAGCACAATCTCGATGTGATCAGAAGCGCGGACTGGGTCATCGATCTCGGGCCCGAGGGCGGATCCGGCGGTGGCATGATCATCGCCGAGGGCACGCCTGAGCAGCTGGTCGCCGTTACCGAAAGCCACACGGGTCAGTTCCTGAACGAGGTGCTGAACGGTCGGGCGAAAGCCTCCGCTTGAACGGCACCGACAACCGCGCGACCTTCCGGCCGGCCCAGGGAGAAATCCCGACCTCGCCCGGGGTCTACCGCTTCAGCGACCGGCACGGGCGAGTGCTCTATATCGGCAAGGCGAAGAACCTGCGAGCCCGACTCGCGAACTACTTTCAGCCGTTGCATTCGCTCATGCCGCGCACGCGCACGATGCTGTCGATCGCAGCGAAAGTCGACTGGACCGTCGTCGCGACCGACACGGAGTCGCTCATCCTCGAGCACACGTGGATCACGGAGTACAAGCCTCCGTTCAACGTGCAGTTCAAGGACGACAAGACCTACCCGTATCTCGCCGTGACATTGCGCGAGGAGGCTCCGCGACTGGTCATCACGCGCAACGAGCGCATTCGCGGTGCTCGTTATTTTGGGCCGTACCCGAAGGTCTGGGCACTGCGGGAGACGACGTCGCTGCTGCAGCAAGCCTTTCCGATCCGCACCTGCAATGACGCCGACTACCAACGCGCGATGAGCTCGGGCAAGCCCTGCTTGGCTGGGCAGATCGGGCGATGCAGCGGGCCGTGCTCGCAGAAGCTCACCGTGGAGGAGCACCGCGCACGAGTGGGAGAACTGGTCGCCTTCCTCGGAGGCAGCGATACGAGCCATCTGAAGGCTCTGCAGCGCGCCATGCGCGAGGCCGCGAATGAACAGCGGTACGAGGACGCCGCTCGGCTGCGCGATCAAGCCGAAGCCGTGGAACACGTCATGGAGAAGAACGCCGTAGTGCTCGGGCTCGACGTCAATCTCGACGTGTTCGGGCTGCGTTCCGATGAACTCGCGGCCGCAGCTCATCAGTTCATCATTCGGGGAGGGCGCATCCGCGGTGAACGTAGCTGGATCGTCGACGTCGAACTCGACGATTCGCCCGAGACCCTGCTCGAGCAGGTGCTGCAGTCCGCCTACGAGGGAGATCGCGAGCCGCCGCCGCAGATTCTCGTTCCGCAGCTCCCGGCGAACTCGCCCGCTCTCGAGGAGGCGCTCGGCGCTCGACGGCCGCGACGCGGCCGCGTGACGGTTCGCGTTCCAGAGCGCGGTGACAAGGTACAGCTCATGGATCGCGCGATGCGCAACGCGGGGGAGCACTTGATTCGCCACAAGCTGAAGCGCGCGGCTGATCTCACCGCCCGCACTGATGCGCTCGCCGAGTTGCAGCGAGCCCTCGATATGGAGGAGGCACCGCTCCGCATCGAGTGCATCGACGTCTCCCACTTGCAGGGGACCGGTGTCGTGGCGTCACTGGTCGTATTCGAGGACGGTCTCCCCGCCAAGGGCGCCTATCGCAAGTACCGCATCGAGCAGACGACCGACGATACGGATTCCATCCATCAAGTCGTCTCGCGCCGAGCCGCGCAGCTCAACGCGGCGCGTGACGCCGGCGAGCAACCGACCGGAATTTATCGGGATCGCCCGCAACTGCTCATCGTCGATGGCGGCGAACCGCAGGTCAAAGCCGCCGCGCGTGCGCTGCAGGAGGCCGGCATCACGGATATCGCGCTGTGCGGAATCGCGAAGCGGCTCGAGGAGATCTGGCTCCCGGGCGATCCATTCCCCGTGATTCTGCCGCGTACGAGCGAAGCACTGTTTCTCGTGCAGCGGGTGCGCGATGAGGCGCACCGTTTTGCGATCACGTTCCAGCGTCAACGTCGCAGTACGTCGATCTCGAGCCGCCTGTCCGAGATTCCCGGGCTCGGCCCCAAACGCGTACAGGCCCTGCTCAAGTATTTCGGGTCCGTCACGCGGCTGCGTGCGGCGTCTGCGGCGGAGCTCGCGGCGGCGCCGGGCGTCGGCCAGAAACTGGGTGAGCAGATCCTGGCCCACCTGCATTCGGACGCGGGGGCGGGCGCTAAGCTAGAGGTTCAGGTGGAAGCGAAGCAGGGAGAGGAACTCGGCGCATGAACGACGCGGTATCCCGGCAGGAGATCCTCATCGTCACGGGTATGTCGGGAGCCGGCCGAAGCACGGTCGCCAACACGCTTGAAGACCTCGGCTGGTACGTCGTCGACAACCTGCCCCTTCCGATGCTCAAGACGCTTGCCGACATGGCGGACCGCTCTGGCGGCGCTCTCCCGCGCATTGTCGCGGTCGTCGATGTCCGAGGTCGCGACCTCTTCGCAGACATCCAGGCAACTGTTGACGAGTTGCGCGACAACGCGACCGTTCGCGTCGTCTTCCTGGACGCCACGGACGAGATTCTCGTGCGTCGGTACGAGTCCGTTCGGCGACCGCATCCGCTGCAGGGCGAAGAGCGCAGTTTGCTTGAGGGCATTCGACTGGAGCGCGAGCGCCTGCAAGAGCTGCGCGCCTCGTGCGATGTGGTCATCGACACCTCGCGTTATAACGTGCACGATCTCTCGACCGCTACGCGGGAACTGTTCTCCGACGACAACACACCCGGGCTGCAGCTCTCGGTGTCGAGTTTCGGATTCAAATACGGTGCCCCCACCGACGTCGATCTGATGGTCGACATGCGCTTTCTCCCGAACCCGTTTTGGGAACCCGAGCTCCGAGCACTGACGGGCGTCGACCCTGAGGTGAAGGAGTACGTTCTCGGCCGCGAAGGAGCGGCCGAGTTCCTCGATAACTACGTCGCCGCACTCACCCCGGTACTCGCGGGTTTCCAACGTGAGAATAAGCGGCACGCATCGCTCGCGGTAGGATGCACCGGCGGCAAGCACCGCTCGGTCGCCACTGCTCGAGAGCTCGCCGACCGACTTGCCGGGCTACCCGGCGTCAGCGTGAGCCTGCGCCACCGCGATCTCGGTCGCGAGTAGTCGACGCTCCACTCGTCGGCCGATTCATTGAAACACCCTCTCCGAAAGGACCCATTCGTGCTGTCTACCCCCGAGGTCAAGAGCGAACTCGTGCGATTCCCGGTGCAGAGCACCGGCGAGCGCATTGCCGAGGTCGCTACGATCCTCCGTCTTGCAGGCGGGCTGCACACCATTTCCGGCCGCATCGCCCTCGAGGCCGAGCTGCACACTCCGCAGATCGTGCAGCGCGTCCGTAAGGATCTCGCCGAACTGTACGGCATCCGTTCTGATGCAAAGCAGTTGCCCCCCTCGAGCACCCGACCCGGCGCCCCGCAGTTCCTCGTCCGCGTGCTCGATGGCGAAACACTCGCTCGGCAGCTCGGGCTGCTCGATCAGCGTCGCCGCCAGATTCGTGGTCTGCCGAATCGATTGACGACGGGCTCGCAAGCGGAGCTCGCTGCGATCTGGCGCGGCGCCTTCCTCGCCCGCGGCGGACTCACCGCGCCGGGCCGCTCGGCCAACCTCGAAGTGGTATGCCCGAGCAACGAGGTCGCAATGGCGCTCGTGGGAGCCGCGAGCCGAATCGGCGTGGACGCGAAGAGCCGCGAGATTCGCGGACAGCACAAGGTACTCATTCGCGACAGCGAGGCGATCAGCGAGATGCTCGGCCTCATCGGCGCTCAAGAGGCTCGCACGAGCTGGGACGAACTGCGCCGTGCGCGCGAGACACGTGCGACCGCGAATCGCCTCGTGAACTTCGACGACGCCAACCTGCGCCGGTCAGCACAGGCGTCTGTCGCGGCGTGCGCGCGCGTCGAGCGGGCCATGGAGTTGCTCGGCGACAACATTCCCGAGCATCTGCGATACGCGGGCGAGCTCCGGCTGACTCATCGCGAGGCGAGCCTCGACGATCTGGGTGCGCGGGCCGATCCGCCCCTCACGAAGGACGCCGTCGCCGGGCGAATCAGGCGCCTGCTCGCCATGGCCGATAAGGAGGCCGAATCGCGCGGCGTGCCGGGCACCGAGGCGAGCCTTCCTGACGAGCTCGACAGAATTTAGCGCCTGGCGAACAGGCGGCAAACCTGGCCCCGCACATGCCGCCTTTCTCACCGCTGCGGGAAGCAGCGCCATAGACTGAATCCGACAACTGTTCACCGAGAGATTGGATCGCCACATGGCCGCCTACTCACTTCCCGAGCTTCCTTATGATTACGCCGCTCTCGAGCCGCACATCAGTGGCAAGATCATGCAGTTGCACCATGACAAGCACCACCAGGCATACGTAACGGGTGCGAACACCGCGCTCGAGCAGCTCGCTGAGGCTCGCGAGTCGAATAATCTCGCCTCGGTCAACAAGCTGGAGAAGGACCTCGCGTTCAACCTCGGCGGTCACGTCAACCACACGATCTTCTGGAACAACCTCTCGCCCGAGGGCGGAGATCGCCCCGAAGGAGAGCTTGCCGCCGCGATCGATGAGTTCTTCGGCGATTTCGAGAAGTTCCAGGCCCACTTCACAGCCACCGCTCTCGGCGTGCAGGGATCGGGCTGGGCAGTGCTCGCCTGGGATGCGCTCGGTCAGCGCCCGAACATCGTGCAGCTGTTCGACCAGCAGGGCAACCTCCCCGCAGGAACGATCCCGTTGCTCCAGCTGGACGTGTGGGAGCACGCGTACTACCTCGATTACCTCAATGTGCGCGCTGACTACGTCAAGGCGTTTTGGAACATCGCGAATTGGCAGGATGTGGCGCGTCGCTTCGAAGCGGCACGCACCCAGACGCCCGGCCTGATCTGATTCCCGCACCTCGAGGAGCCCACCGTTCCATGCGCACCATCGAAACACTCGGTCCGTTGCGATCGCAGACGGTCATTGTCCGCTGCGACCTCAACGTCCCCCTGAACGACGGCGTCATTGCCGATGACGGACGCATCCGCGCTTCCCTCTCCACGATCCGCGAACTGCGGGACGCAGGGGCGAAGCTCGTGCTCATCAGTCACCTCGGCCGCCCCAAGGGGGAGCCCGACGCTCAGTTCTCACTGCGCCCGGTTGCGGAGCGCATGAGCGAGCTGCTCGGCGCACCGGTCGGTTTCGTTGAGGAGACGATCGGTGATGCGGCCTCGGCCGCCGTCTCGGAACTCTCCGATGGCGAGGTGGTGCTCCTCGAGAACCTGCGGTTCAACGCGGCGGAAACGAGTAAGGATGCCGACGAGCGCCGGAGCTTCGCAGAGCGACTCGCGGCGTTCGGCGATGCATTTGTTTCCGACGGCTTCGGCGTCGTGCATCGCCAGCAGGCGAGCGTCTACGAGCTCGCCACATTGCTGCCGAGCGCCGCGGGGCGGCTCGTCGCGGCGGAGCTCGAGGTGCTGCAGCGCTTGACGTCGGACGCCGCGCGTCCGTATACGGTCGTGCTGGGAGGGTCAAAGGTCTCCGACAAGCTCGGCGTAATCTCTCACCTGCTCGAGCGCGTGGACACGCTCCTCATCGGAGGGGGAATGCTCTTCACGTTCCTCGCCGCACAGGGGCATGCGGTTGCATCCAGCCTGCTCGAAGCGGATCAGCTCGACACCGTGCGGGGGTACCTGTCGGAGGCCGAACGACGCGGGGTACGCATCGTGCTCCCCTCCGATATCGTCGTGGCCGAGAAATTCGCCGCAGATGCAGCACACGAGACGGTACCCGCGGACGCAATCGAATCATCGAGATTTGGCGCGAGCGGGCTCGGCCTTGATATCGGTCCGGACTCCGCGGAGGCGTTCGCTGCCGTGATCGCGCAGTCGGAAACCGTGTTCTGGAACGGGCCCATGGGAGTGTTCGAGCTCGATGCCTTTGCCGCGGGAACCCGCACCGTCGCTCGAGCATTGACGGAGACCGGCGGGTTCACGGTCGTCGGTGGCGGCGATTCCGCCGCTGCCGTGCGCGCACTCGGCTTCTCAGATGACCAGTTCGGTCACATCTCCACCGGCGGCGGTGCGAGTCTTGAATATTTGGAGGGCAAGACACTGCCCGGCTTGGAGGTACTGGCATGACGGAACACAGCCCCGCGACCCCGGAGGTCAGGGAGCCGCTCCCGGCAACCCCACGCACGCCGCTCATTGCGGGCAATTGGAAGATGAACCTCGATCATCTCCAGGCCATCGCGCTGGTGCAGAAGCTGGCATGGGGCCTGTCAGACGTGCGCCATGATTTCTCGGCGGCCGAGGTCGCCGTGTTCCCGCCCTTCACCGACCTTCGCTCGGTGCAGACGCTGCTCGCGGCCGATAAGCTCTCGCTCACGCTGGGTGCACAAGATGTTTCGCCGCACGAATCAGGTGCCTACACCGGCGACGTCTCGGCTGCGATGCTCGCGAAGCTCGATGTCTCGTACGCCCTGGTCGGCCACTCCGAGCGTCGGCACGGCCACGCCGAGAGCGACGAGATCGTCGGACTGAAGGCTCGCGCAGCGCACACTGCGGGCATGGTGCCGATGATCTGCGTCGGCGAGACGGCGGAGGACCTGGAGCAGCACGGCGCTGCCGCGATCCCCCTGGCACAACTGACCGCTGCGCTCGCCCAACTGCCAGCGGATGCTGAGTTCGTTGTCGCTTACGAGCCTGTCTGGGCCATTGGAAGCGGCCAGGCGGCAACGCCTGAGCAAGCGGAAGAGGTCGCTCTTGCCTTGCGCGAGCATCTGCGCGATCTGCGCGGCGACGAGATCGCTGCTCGCACGCGGATCCTCTATGGCGGATCCGTCGCGAGTCAGAACATCGCAGGCTTCATGCGCCAGCCGAACGTCGACGGCGCACTCGTTGGCGGAGCGAGTCTCAAGGTCGATGAGTTCACGCGAATCATTCAGTTCCAGAAGCACGTTACGGCCGGCTGAATCGACTCCACGCTATACTGGTCGTTGGCCTCACGCGCCCGCGACCTCGAAAGGTGCACTTCGTGCTCATTCTGAAGATCATCCTGCTCGTCATCCTTGTGATCACGAGCCTGTTGCTCACCCTGTTCATCCTGCTCCATAAGGGGCGCGGGGGAGGGCTTTCCGACATGTTCGGGGGTGGAGTGACGTCGAGCCTCGGCTCGTCGGGAGTCGCGGAGCGCAATCTCAATCGCATCACCATCGTCGTGTCCCTCATCTGGGGCGCCTCGATCGTCGCGCTCGGGCTTATCGCGCGCTTCTCTGTCGTCTAGACGACGCGCTCACCCGATTCAGCAGTAGAAAGGCAATTCGTGGCAGGCAGTAACGCCATCCGTGGCGCCCGCGTCGGTTCCGGCCCCATGGGGGAGAAGGATCACGGCTCGCGCGCCGGACGCACGCAGATCTCGTACTGGGACGCCCTCGGCAACGAAACGGTGCGCTATTTCGCATCCGACGTTCCCGATGAGGAGATTCCCGAGCAGATCGATTCTCCGACGACCGGCCTCCCCGCCGGGCGCGACAAGGAGAATCCTCCGCTGCTTCCGAAGAACGAACCGTTCAAGACGCACCTCGCGTATGTGAAGGAGCGTCGCACGCCCGAGGAGGCGGAAGAGCTCCTCGAGGCTGCGCTGCAGAAGCTGCGGACACGACGCGGTACGGCACGCAAGTCGGCATAAGATCCACTGCACGACGAACGGCCCCGGGCAACTCGCCCGGGGCCGTTCGTCGTGTGTCGCTACTCAGTCGAGTGACGACAAGGCCTGGGTGAGGCCTCGCACCGTTGCCGCTGGATCCGCGCAGGCCAGTGCGAATACCGGGCGCCCGCGCTCGGCGAGCACCGATCGATCCCCGCGAGCCTGCGCTGCGATGAGGGCATCGAAGCCAAGATCCGAACCCGGAATGGGCAGCGGCACCGGTTCCTGCGCCGTGAGTTGCACGAAGACCGCAGCTGCTGGTCCGCCTTTGTGGAGTTGACCGGTTGAGTGGAGGTAGCTCGGTCCCCAGCCCAGTGCGACGGGAACGGCAAGTTCCGTTGCGAGCCGCTCGCGCAGTACGCGCAGCGGCTCCGCCTCCTCACCTTCCGGATCGAGGTAGGCCTGCAGCGACAGGTAGCCGGCCTGCCGAGCTGCCTCACGCAGCTGCGCGACGAGCCCCACAAGGTCGGTGATATCGACGCCCGATGGGGCCGCGAGAATCCGCACACCAGAGGCGCCAGAAAGTTCGACCCCTTCGTCGGCGGCCCCGGCGGCGTCACCGTCGAGAGCGGAACGTGCAGCCACCTTCGCAGACTCGACGTCAGGTTGGTTGAACGGATCGATACCCATGAGACGGCCGAGCACTGCGGTCGCAACTTCCCAAGTGAGCAATTGCGCCCCGAGCGTGCCAGAGACCGCGACCGGGGCCGTGCGTCCGCCGATCTGCGTTGCATCGATGGCCTCGTCGCCAAGGCCGACCACCGTGACGCTCGCGGGCACGTCGACGAATTCCGGTGCTTCGGCGTCGAGCGCTACGGGCAATACTCCCTGCCCGTCCTTGCCCGTCGACTCCGCGACGAGTTGCTCGATCCAGTGACCGAGTCCCCACGATGCCGAAGCGTTCTCGGTGACCGCGAGCACGAAACGGCGCGGAAGCCCGGCATGGATCGCCGAGGCCAATCGCAGTGCGGGGTTATCAACCGAGTCTGCGGAGACGCTGGCGCGCACTGCATCGGCATCAGCGACAAGACGCTGCAGGTCGGCGCCGGCGAGTCCCGAAGGAACAAGGCCGAAAGCGGTGAGCGCTGAGAATCGGCCTCCCACGTTGGGATCGGCGGTGAACACGCGGCGGCCCGCGGCCCGTGACTCCGAATCAAGCGGAGAACCGGGGTCAGTCACGATGACCACGCGCTCGGTCGGCTCGATTCCGGCGACGCGGAAGGCGTCTTCGAAAGCAGCCAAATGGCTGCGAGTCTCAATCGTTCCGCCTGACTTCGAGCTGACGATGACGGCCGTGCGGGCGAGGTCGCCCGCGAGCGCGCGGCGCACCACATCGGGATGGGTGGAGTCGATCATCGTGAGATCGACTCCAGCCCACCGGGTGATAACCGCCGGCGCAAGGCTCGAACCGCCCATTCCGCACAGCACGAAGCGATCCACGCCTGCCGCTCGCAATTCAGAGCGCAGCTGCTCGATCTCGGGTATCAGCCGTTCGGCAGTCGCCGCGACATCCGTCCAACCGAGACGAATTGCCGCTTCAGCTGCGGCATCCTCGCCCCAGAGGCTCGCGTCGTGGGCGAAGATGCGACTTGCGACGCGATCTTCGACCAGCCCGGCCAGGGCGGCGTCCGCGCCGGGCATGCCCGCGTCGACCGTCACCTCAACAGCCATGCTCAGTGCGCCTCACGGAGCGCCTGCTCCACCGTGCCGAGCAGCTCCGACCAGGAAGCCTCGAACTTCTGCAGTCCCTCCTGCTCGAGCAGTTCGGTGACCTCGGCGTAATCGATGCCGAGCGCATCGATCGCGTTGAGCACCTGGTTCGACTCAAGATAAGAGCCAGTGATCGTGTCACCGGGCACGTGCCCGTGGTCGGCGAACGCCTGGAGCGTCGCCTCCGGCATCGTGTTGACGGTGTTCGGGGCGATCAGACCCGTCACGTACGCGGTGTCGACGAGCGCGGGGTCCTTGACGCCGGTCGAAGCCCAGAGCGGACGCTGCGGATTCGCGCCGAGCCCGACGAGGAACCGCGCACGCTCGGTCTCGAACGACTGCTCGAACACCTCGTATGCGAGGCGGGCGTTCGCGATGCCCGCCTGTCCGGTGAGCGCGAGCGCCTCAGGTGTGCCGATCTCGCGAAGTCGACGGTCGATCTTGGAGTCGACGCGAGACACGAAGAAGGACGCGACCGAATGAATCGTCGAGAGATCGATGCCCGCAGCACGAGCACGCTCGAGGCCTGCGAGGTACGCATTGATCACCTGGCGATAGCGCTCGAGGCTGAAGATCAACGTCACGTTGACGCTGATCCCCGCCGCGATCGTCTCGGTGATCGCATCGAGCCCCTCGACGGTCGCAGGAATCTTGATCATGGCGTTCTGACGATCGACGCGAGCCCAGAGATCCTGAGCCTGGGCCGCAGTGCCGACCGTGTCGCGGGCCAGGCCCGGCTCGACCTCGATCGACACGCGGCCGTCGCGTCCGCCGGTCGACGCGTACACGTCGGCGAGCAGGTCGCATGCGTCGGCCACATCCGCGGTCGTGAGCTCCACGATCGCCGCATCCGTGTCGAGTCCGCGCGCAGCGGCGTCCTTGAGCCGGTCTCCGTAGCCGTCGCCGCCCCCGATGGCATTTGCGAAGATCGTCGGATTCGTGGTCACACCGACCACGTTCACCGTTTCCACCAGCGAGGCGAGCTCGCCGCTCTCGAGGCGATGGCGCGACAGATCGTCGAGCCAGATGCTGACGCCGGCCTCGCTGAGGGCGGCGGTATTGGGGTTCGTCATCTCGTGATGATCCTTTCGAAGATGCGGGGTCAGGCGGCGAGCGACGCGTGCGCAGCTGCGACGACCGCGTCGGTCGTGATGCCGAACTCGCGGAAGAGTGTCTGGTAGTCGGCGGAGGCGCCGAAGTGCTCGATCGAGACGGAGCGGCCACGGTCGCCCACGATCCGGTCCCAGCCGAGGGAAAGACCGGCCTCGACGCTCACGCGCGCGGTCACCACCTTCGGGAGCACGCTCTCGCGGTACTCCTCCGTCTGCTCGGCGAACCACTCGAGGCTCGGCGCCGACACGACGCGCGCTCCCACGCCCTCGGCGGCGAGACGCTCACGCGCCTCCACGGCGAGCTGCACCTCGGAGCCGGTGGCGATCAGCAGGACGTCGGTCGAATCCGTGGGGGAGTCGGCGAGCACGTAGGCGCCCCGTCGCACTCCTTCCGCTGCCTGCTCGACGCTCGCGAAATCTCCGCCGCGCGGCAGCACCGGCACGTTCTGCCGGGTGAGCGCGAGGCCCGACGGGCCCGCATTGCGCGTGAGGATCTCGTGCCAAGCGATGGCCGTCTCGTTGGCGTCTGCGGGCCGCACCACTGCGAGATTCGGAATCGCACGCAGTGTCGCGAGCTGCTCGATCGGCTGGTGCGTCGGTCCGTCCTCTCCAAGTGCGACCGAATCGTGCGTCCACACGAACACGCTGGGAACATTCATCAGCGCGGCGAGGCGCACGGCCGGACGCATGTAGTCGCTGAAGATCAGGAAGGTGCCGCCGTAGCTGCGCGTCTTCCCGTGCAGCTGGATGCCGTTGAGGATCGCGCCCATCGCGTGCTCGCGAATACCGAAGTGCAGCACACGGCCGTAGGGGTCGCCCTGCCACGTGTTGGTGGAATGGTCGGCCGGCACGAAGGAGGGAACATTCGGGATCGTCGTGTTGTTCGATCCCGCAAGGTCGGCCGATCCGCCCCAGAGCTCGGGCATGATCGGGCCGAGAGCGGCGAGCACCTTGCCGCTCGCCGAGCGCGTAGCGATGCTCTCACCCGGTTCGAAGGCCGGCAGTACCTCGAGCGCTTCTGGCGGAAGCTGCTGTGACTCGACACGATCGAAGAGCGCCTTGCGATCCGGATTCGCCGTCGCCCACGCATCGAAGCCCACCTGCCACTCAGCGCGCTTCTCAGCGCCGCGCTGCACTGCCGCGCGGGTGTGTTCGATGACCTCCGGCGCGACTGCGAAATGCTGCTCGGGATCGAATCCGAGCGCGGTCTTCAAGCCGGCGAGCTCCTCGGAGCCGAGCTTTGCGCCGTGGATGCCGCCGGTGTTCTGCTTGCCGGGGGAGGGCCACCCGATGATCGTCTTGACAATGATGAGTGAGGGCTTCGACGTCTCCGCCTGAGCGGCTTCGATGGCGCCGTGCAATTCGGCAATGTCTTCGACGTACGAACCCGTCTTCTTCCAGTCGACCTCGATGACCTGCCACCCGTAGGCTTCGTAGCGCTTCGCCACGTCCTCGGAGAACGAGATGTTGGTGTCGTCTTCGATCGAGATCTGGTTGGAGTCGTAGATCGCGATGAGATTGCCGAGCTCCTGGTGGCCAGCGAGTGACGACGCCTCGCTCGTCACGCCCTCCTGCAGGTCGCCGTCGCCGGCGACGACGTAGACAAAGTGGTCGAACGGGCTGGTACCCGGTGCGGCTTCGGGGTCGAACAGGCCGCGCTCGTAGCGGGCCGCGTACGCGAAGCCAACGGCAGAGGCGAGACCCTGCCCGAGGGGGCCGGTGGTGATCTCGACACCGTCGGTGTGACCATACTCCGGGTGGCCCGGAGTCTTGGAGCCCCAGATGCGCAGCGACTCAAGATCTTCGAGCTCGAGACCGTAGCCGCCGAGGTAGAGCTGCACGTACTGCGTCAGCGAGGAGTGACCGACCGAGAGGATGAAGCGGTCGCGCCCAACCCAGTGCGGATCCGAAGGATCATGGCGCAGCACCTTCTGGTGAAGCAGATACGAGACGGGCGCAAGGCTGATCGCCGTGCCCGGGTGGCCGTTGCCCACCTTCTCCACGGCGTCAGCCGCGAGTACCCGTGCGGTATCGACCGCGCGATCGTCGAGTTCATCCCACTGCAGTTCGTTCGCCAAGACGTTCCTTTCCAAACGGATCGGGGTGGACGCCGCCCTGGCGCACCCCCGCACAATCTTATCGAACGGCGGGGTACCATTGAAGGTGATGTCCACGCAGATCCCAGCCCAGACTCAGGCCCGCGCCACCGCCGGGCGACCCTCGTTCGGCCGTACGGTCAAGAACTACGTCGCCCTGACGAAACCCCGGGTCATGGAGCTGTTGCTCGTGGTCACCGTGCCCGCGATGATCCTCGCGCAGGGCGGCCTCCCGAATCTGTGGCTGGTACTGGCGACGCTGATCGGCGGCGCCATGAGCGCAGGCTCGGCCGGAGCGTTCAACTGCTACATCGATCGCGACATGGATCGCAAGATGAAGCGCACGGAGAACCGTCCGCTCGTCACCGGCGAGATCTCCGACCGCAATGCGCTGATCTTCTCCTGGGTCATGGGCTCCCTGTCCGTCGTATGGCTCGCGCTGACGACGAACCTGCTCGCCGCCGCGCTCTCCGCGGGTGCGATCTTCTTCTACGTCGTCATCTACACGATCGTGCTCAAGCGCCACAGCGAGCAGAACATCGTCTGGGGCGGAATCGCCGGGTGCTTCCCGGTGCTCATCGGCTGGGCCGCAGTCACCGGGTCTCTCGACTGGCCCGCGTGGGTGCTCTTCCTGGTCATCTTCCTCTGGACGCCGGCGCACTACTGGCCGCTCTCGATGAAGTACCGCAACGATTATGCGGCGGCCGGTGTGCCAATGCTCGGCGTCGTTCGCGGGCGCGTCACTGTCGGGCTCCAGGTCATCCTCTACACCTGGGCGACCGTGGCGGCGAGCCTGCTGCTCATTCCGGTGGCTGAGATGGGATGGACCTACACGGTCGCATCGCTCGTGTTCGGCGGATACTTCATCGTGCAGGCGCATCGCCTCTATGCTCACGCGATTCGCGGCGAGGCGGGCAAGCCGATGCAGGTGTTCCACACCGCCAACATCTACCTCTCGGTCATCTCGCTCGTCATCGCGGTCGACGCGCTGCTGCCCTTCTAACCGACGCTCGGGCGCGCCGGGCACCACGGGCCCAGTTCGAGAGCGCGATTTCTGCTCGAAATCGTGAGCGCCACATGCCGGACTGCGCTCGCGAGGGCACCCCGGGCCTCCCCACATCCCAGGGCACTCGCTCTTCGCTCTCCCGAGGCGGTCGCCGCGTGTGCGCCTCCGGATAGCTTCTGCACGAGCCGAGCGGCGATGACAGGCTCTGTTCATGCCTCGCCAGCTCCAGAACATCACCCGAAGGTTCGGTACGCAGCCGTTCTCGGTCGCATCGGCGCTCGAACGCCGGCCTCGGCAGCGGAGCGCTGCGCAACCGCGCGCTTACTTGCCCGCGCCGCGCCCAGCCGCAGGTAAGCACCGAAGTGAAGTGCGAAAGCGCAGTTTGGGCTTGCCAGCTGCAGTCGATAGTGCCGAAACGCGCTTTCGGGGTGACATAGCGGCAAGTCAGGGCAAGTCAGGGCAATTCAGAGCAGAGCAGAGCAGAGGCAGACTTACGGAGTACGCGGGGTTATCGCGCCTCGACCACCGCGGCCTCGGATGCGGGCCGCTTCAATCGCAGCACGACCACCGTCATCGCGGCCGCGGTGAGTGCCGCGAGCACCATGTGCACCCCGACCGCGAACGGGGGGAGCCCGCTCCGCGCCTGGTAGATGCCGATTACGATCTGCACGACGAGCGCCGCGAGGAGCGCAATATTCCAGCGCAGCGGGCGCAAACGCTGAGCTGCGGCCCACACGAGCAGCGCGAGCGTGAGACCGAATGCGATGTACCCGGGCCACGCGTGAATGTGACTCATGAGCACTGCGTCGATGCCGTCGCGCTGAATGGTGGAGTCGCCCGAGTGCGGGCCCGATGCGGTCGTCAGCACACCGAAGACCACCGTGAACGCCATTGCGAGCGTGGTCACGTGCGTGAGAATCGCGAACCCCTTCGGCACCACGCGTTCACGCGGCGCCCCGGCCTCGTACATGCGCGTCAGATACGCCGCGGTGATGCAGACGAGCGCGAGCGAGATCACATAGTGGGTGCCCACGAGATTCGCGTTCAGATGCAGCCAGACGATGACCCCGCCGATGAGCGCCTGCAGCACCACGAGACCGAGGACCACAGCGGAGATCGCGAAGAGATCACGGCGGGTCGCACGCAGTCGCCAGGTGAGCACGAAGACAAGAATCGCACTGACGAGCAAGGGACCGGAGATGGTGCGGTTGCCGAACTCGATCAGCGAGTGGTACGTGAGTTCCTCGGTCGGCACGAGCGAACCCGGCGCGCACAGTGGCCAGTTCGGGCAGCCGAGCCCGGAGCCCGTGAGTCGCACCGCGCCTCCGGTGCCGATGATGAACGTGTTCAGCACGAAGGACGCCCAGGCGACGATCCGAAGGAAACGGGAGGGAAGCCCGGAATACGGGCTGGACGACCGCGGGGCGATGGTGCTTGCGGTTGGCGCGCTGGACAACGGGACTCCTCTCGGCTGCTTCCCAGAGTCATGCGACGCCCTGAGCGGACATCCCCCGAAACTATCGGAAACCTGTAGAATAGGAAGCTGTGGTTGCGAACGTCGAACCGAGTGTTTCGGTGCTCTGCATCGGATCTGCCCGGTGACGTACGAAGCCCAGAATACTGCACCGCTGCAGGGAACCCGATGTGCGCATCCATCCACGGAACGCGCGCACTCCGCCGACCGGATCCCTCCGGCTCGGCCAGGGCTTCCCGGGCGAGACGAAGAATGAGGGAGGGATCATGCCAGAGGTACTGATCGACCGACCCGAGCTCGAAGGCTTGGGCCAGTACGAATTCGGCTGGCACGACAGCGACGAAGCCGGCGCGATTGCAAAGCGCGGACTCAGCGAGCAGGTCGTGCGCGAGATTTCGGCACTGAAGAACGAGCCGGAATGGATGCTCCAGCGTCGCCTGAAAGCGCTGCAGATCTTCGGTCGGAAGCCGATGCCCGCGTGGGGCGCCGACCTCTCCGACATCGACTTCGACAACATCAAGTACTTCGTGCGCTCCACGGAGAAGCAGGCCACCACGTGGGAGGAGCTGCCCGAGGAGATCAAGGAGACCTACGAGCGTCTCGGCATCCCCGAGGCAGAGCGCCAGCGCCTGGTCGCCGGCGTGGCAGCTCAGTACGAGTCGGAGGTCGTCTACCACCAGATCCGCGAGGATCTGGAAGAGCAGGGTGTACTCTTCCTCGACACCGACACGGCGCTCCGCGAGCACCCCGAGATCTTCGAAGAGTACTTCGGCACCGTCATCCCGTCCGGCGATAACAAGTTCGCAGCGCTGAACACGGCCGTCTGGTCGGGCGGCTCCTTCGTGTACGTTCCCAAGGGCGTCCACGTCGAGATCCCGCTCCAGGCCTACTTCCGCATCAACACGGAGAACATGGGCCAGTTCGAGCGCACGCTCATCATCGCCGACGAGGGCAGCTACGTGCACTACATCGAGGGCTGCACGGCGCCGATCTACAAATCGGATTCGCTGCACTCCGCCGTCGTCGAGATCATCGTGAAGAAGAACGCGCGAGTGCGCTACACCACGATCCAGAACTGGTCGACCAACGTGTACAACCTGGTCACCAAGCGTGCGATCGCCGAAGAGGGCGCGACCATGGAGTGGGTCGATGGCAACATCGGCTCGAAGGTCACCATGAAGTACCCGTCGATCTACCTCACGGGTGAGCACGCCAAGGGCGAGACCCTGTCGGTCGCGTTCGCCGGCCCGGGTCAGCACCAGGACACCGGTGCGAAGATGATTCACCTCGCTCCCAACACCAAGTCGTCGATCCTCGCCAAGTCGATCGCCCGTGGCGGCGGCCGCACCGGCTACCGCGGTGAGGTGCGCATCGAGGCCAACGCGCGTCACTCAGCGAACTCGGTGGTCTGCGACGCGTTGCTCGTCGACACGATCTCGCGAAGTGACACCTACCCGGCGATCGACATCCGCACGGACGACGCGGAGCTCGGACACGAAGCCACGGTCTCCCGCGTCAGCGAGGAGCAGCTGTTCTACCTGATGAGCCGCGGGCTCGCCGAGGAAGAGGGCATGGCCATGATCGTCCGCGGCTTCATCGAGCCGATCGCTCGCGAGTTGCCCATGGAGTACGCGCTCGAACTGAACAAGCTCATCGAGATGGGCATGGAAGGATCCGTCGGATAATGACGCAAGCTGTTGCACCGAAGGAAACGGCTCAGCACGGCCTGACCGCGCACTCCGACGGGGACTGGGCGAACCGTGTGCCCGTGCAGACCCGGTCGGAGCGCCCCGTATCGACTGACGTCGCCGACTTCGCCGAGGTGACGGGCCGTGAAGCGGTCTGGAAGTACACGCCCGTCGCGAAACTCGACGCGCTACTCAACGGCCAGCTCGACGGATCGCGGGTGCCCGTGTCCGTCTCGGAGGTCGCCGGCGTGACGTCGGAGTGGGTCTCGCGTTCGGACGCGCGCATCGGACGCGCCGGAACGCCCGAGGAGCGCGGCGCTGCTGCGGCCTGGTCGGCGTTCGGAGAGGCGCACGTCGTGACGGTGTCGTCTGAAGAGCCGGTGACCGCTGTGGTCACGCGCGACGCGCTCGATACGACGCCGCGCGCCGGCCACACCGTCATCGAAGCGGCCCCGCATTCGCAGGGCCTCGTCATCCTCGAGAACACGGGCGCCGCCCATCTCTCCGAGAACGTCGAAATCGTCGTCGGGGACGGCGCGAAGCTGACGGTCGTGAGCGTGCAGCAGTGGAACGACGAGGCCATACACCTCGCGAGCCATTACGCAACGGTCGGCCGCGATGCGTCGGTAACCCACATCGTCGTGTCACTCGGAGGGAAGATCGTGCGCTTGAACCCCTCGATCCATCTCGATCACGAGGGCGCGAACGGCGAGGCGCTCGGCGCGTACTTCGCCGATGCCGGTCAGCACCTGGAGCACCAGGTGTACATGGACCACGACGCTCCCCACACCCGCAGCCGCGTCACCTACAAGGGCGCACTGCAGGGCGAGGGCGCGCACACGGTGTGGATCGGCGACGTGTTGATTCGCAACAATGCCACCGGCACGGACAGCTACGAGCAGAACCGCAACCTCGTGCTCACCGAGGGAACGCGCGCCGATTCGATCCCGAATCTCGAGATCGAGACGGGCGACATCGAGGGAGCCGGTCACGCCAGCGCGACCGGACGCTTCGACGACGAGCACATCTTCTACCTGCAGAGCCGAGGCATCTCGGCTGAGGAGGCCCGCAGGCTCGTCGTTCGCGGCTTCCTGTTCGAGGTCATCGCTCGGATCGGCGACACGGCAACGGAGGAGCGGCTGCACGCCGCCGTCGAGGCCGAGCTCGCGGACTCCGCCCGCTGATGACGCGACAGAAGGTGCTCGCCGTCAGCGACCTCGTTCAGGATCAGGCGACTCGCGTGGTCGTCGACGATGTGCCGATCGCGGTCGTGCTCGATGGAACCGGTGCGGTGCACGCGATCGGTGACACCTGCAGCCACGGTCAGGTCAGCCTCGCCGAAGGCTTTGTTGACGGCGACACCCTCGAATGCTGGGCGCATGGTTCGGCATTCTCACTCGTCACCGGCGTGCCAGAGAATTTCCCGGCATATGAGCCGGTCCCCGTCTTCGTCGTCGAGATCGAGGATGGCGACATATATATCGACCCCAACGTTACGAAAGAGATTTAACACATGAGCTCCGTTCTTGAAATCAAGGACCTGCACGTCACTGTCGAAACCGAGCAGGGCGCCAAGCAGATCCTCAAGGGTGTCGACCTGACCATCAAGCAGGGCGAGACCCACGCGATCATGGGCCCCAACGGCTCGGGCAAGTCGACTCTCGCGTACGCGATCGCGGGACACCCGCGCTACGAGGTCACGGGCGGGTCCATCCTGCTCGATGGCGAAGAGGTTCTCGAGATGGGCGTAGACGAGCGTGCGCAGGCCGGCATGTTTCTCGCCATGCAGTACCCCGTGGAGATCCCGGGTGTGACGAACGCGAACTTCTTGCGCACTGCCAAGACGGCGATCGACGGCGAGGCGCCCGCGATCCGTACCTGGATGAAGGACGTCAAGGAGGCCATGGGCAATCTGCGCATGGATGAATCGTTCGCGGCTCGTAACGTGAACGAAGGCTTCTCGGGCGGCGAGAAGAAGCGCAACGAGATTCTGCAGCTCGAGCTGCTGAAGCCGAAGTTCGCGGTGCTCGACGAGACCGATTCGGGCCTCGACGTCGACGCACTCAAGGTCGTTTCGGAGGGTGTGAACCGCGCCAAGGAGACCACCGGACTCGGTGTGCTGCTGATCACGCATTACACGCGCATCCTCCGCTACATCCAGCCCGACTTCGTGCACGTGTTCGTCAACGGCCGCGTCGCTGAAGAGGGCGGACCGGAACTCGCAAACCGTCTCGAGGAAGAAGGCTACGACCGCTTCCTCGAAAGCGCATAAGGCGTAGGCTGGTCGCTATGAGCGAGGAAACCACGACGGCGCCCCAGTCGATCGATCCGGAGTTCCGAGAGCAGGCGTACGAGGCGCTCAAGAATGTCTCAGACCCCGAGCTCGGTGTGAACATCGTCGATCTCGGGCTGATCTACGACCTGGCGTTCGATGAGGAGCACGACGCACTCGTCATCAGCATGACGCTGACGAGTGCGGGCTGCCCGCTCACCGACGTGATCGAGAACGACATCGCCGAGGCGCTCGACGGTCTCGTGACGGCATTCCGGATCAACTGGGTCTGGATGCCGCCGTGGACGCCGGAGCGCATCACCGACGACGGCCGCGATATGATGCGGGCACTCGGGTTTGCGATTTGAGAGAGCCCAGTGGGCT
>NZ_JBFBML010000004.1:0-176068 GCF_040687075.1 Leucobacter sp. NPDC077196 | reverse complement strand
CTTTCTCAGAACCGAGTGCCCTGCCGAAGGCAGCTCGGGTTTGCGATTTGAGAGAGCCCAGTGGGCTTTCTCAGAACCGAGTGCCCTGCCGAAGGCAGCTCGGGTTTGCGATTTGAGAGAGCCCAGTGGGCTTTCTCAGAACCGAGTGCCCTGCCGAAGGCGGCTCGGGTTGTCTTGAATTCCTGATCTGTGAGAAAGGCTGGAATGCAGCTTCCTTCCAATCCGCTCCGCTCGGCGGACGACCCGAGACTCAGTCGCATTGCCGGCCCGAGTTCACTCGTGATCTTCGGTGTCACCGGAGACCTGTCGCGCAAGAAGCTGATGCCTGCGGTCTACGATCTCGCAAACCGCGGTCTGCTGCCGCCCGGCTTCGCACTCGTCGGCTTCGCCCGTCGGGATTGGAAGGATCGCGATTTCGCGGAGATCGTGCACGATGCTGTGCGCAAGTACGCGCGAACACCGTTCCGTGAAGAGACCTGGAAGCAGCTCGCAGAGGGCATTCGTTTCGTGCAGGGCCAATTCGATGATCCCGAGGCCTACGACCGACTTCGCGATACGGTTGAAACTCTCGATCGCGAGCGCGGAACCATGGGCAACCACGCGTTCTACCTCTCGATTCCGCCCACGGCGTTCCCCGAAGTCGCGAAGCACCTTTCGAGCTCCGGGCTCGTCGAGCGCACGGGAGACGATCAGCGCTGGCGCCGCGTCATCATCGAAAAGCCGTTCGGCCACGACCTCGCCTCGGCTCGGGAGCTGAACGATGTGCTCGAATCCGCGTTTCCCGCCGATTCGATCTTCCGCATCGACCACTACCTCGGCAAGGAGACGGTGCAGAACATCCTCGCGCTCCGCTTCGCAAACGCGATGTACGAGCCGATCTGGAACCGCAACTACGTCGATCACGTGCAGATCACGATGGCCGAAGACATCGGCGTCGGCGGCCGCGCCGGCTATTACGACGGCGTCGGTGCAGCGCGCGACGTGATTCAGAACCATCTCTTGCAGCTCCTCGCACTCACCGCGATGGAGCAGCCCATCAGCCTCGGCGCGCAGCATTTGCGCGCCGAGAAGGAAAAGGTGCTCGAGGCGGTGTCGCTGCCCGACGACCTCGAGCGTTCAACGGCTCGCGGACAGTACGCGCCCGGGTGGCAGGGCGGGGAGCTCGTCAACGGGTTTCTCGATGAGGACGGGATGGACCCGCGGTCGCGCACCGAAACCTTCGCGGCGATGAAACTGAACGTCAACACGCGCCGCTGGACGGGTGTGCCGTTTTATCTGCGCACGGGCAAGCGTCTCGGCCGGCGTGTGACCGAGATCGCCGTCGTCTTCCGCAAGGAGCCGGGCGACCTGTTCGGCCAGGCGCAGCGGTCGGAGCAGGGTTCGAACGCGCTTGTGATTCGCGTCCAGCCCGATGAGGGCATCACAATTCGCTTCGGGGCGAAAGTTCCGGGCAGTGGCACTCGCGTGCGCGACGTGACCATGGACTTCGGGTACGGCCACGCGTTCACCGAGGCGAGCCCGGAGGCTTATGAGCGGCTGATCCTCGATGTCCTCCTCGGCGATGCGCCACTGTTTCCCCGCCAAGCCGAGGTCGAACTCTCGTGGCGCATTCTCGATCCCATCGAACGCCACTGGGCTCAGAACGCCGAACCCGTCGAGCAGTACGTGCCCGGCTCGTGGGGGCCGGCTTCGGCCGACGAGATGCTCGCACGCGACGGACGCACCTGGAGACGCCCATGATCGAAAGCCTGCCCGACACGACCGTCAGCGCGGTGACACGTCGGCTCGTGTCGATGCGCCAGGAGAGCGGTGTCTCTGCGCTGGGTCACGTGCTCACGCTCGTGATCTCCGCATCAGGCGAACTCGACGAATCTGCGATCGAGGCTGCCAACCATGCATCCAGCGAGCACCCGATGCGCGTCATCGTGCTGCTGAGTCGACCCGAAGCGGAGAATCGTCTCGACGCCGAGATCCGCGTGGGCGCCGACGCTGGGGCCAGCGACGTCATCGTGCTGCGCGCCTCGGGCGAGGTCGCGAGCGGCGTCGAGGCGCTCGTCACCGGCCTGCTGCTGCCGGACGCCCCGGTCGCGGTGTGGTGGCCGGAGGAGGCGCCGGATCGCCCGGGCGCCGACCCGCTCGGCCGCATCGGCCAGCGCAGGATCACCGACGCAGCCGCCCCCGATGGTTCGGCATGGGATGTGCGCATCGCCGGGTATTCGGCTGGCGATACCGACCTCGCGTGGACTCGCCTCACCCGTTGGCGCGAATACTTGGCCGCGGTGCTCGACCAGCCTCCGTTCGAGCCGGTGACGGCGGTCGAGGTCGTCGGCTCTGAAGCATCGCCGTCGACGGAGTTGCTCGCGGCCTGGCTCGAGTTGACGCTCGGAGTGCCGACGACCTGCACTCTGCTCGATCGCGCCCTGCACGCCGAGGGCCTGCACTCGGTCACGCTCACGCGCGAGAGCGGCGACGCGGTGCTCAAGCGCTTGTCGCCGGTGCACGCAGCGCTCAGCCAGCCCGGTCAACCGACCCATCAGATCGTTCTGCCCCGCCGCACGCTGAGCGAATGCCTCGCCGAAGAACTGCGCGGGCTGGGCGAAGACGTGATGTACGGCCGCGTGCTCGAACAACTCGCGCGCAACCGCGCCGCGCCCACCCCCGGAACCAACGCATGAACAAAGGAGCCAGCGTGACTGAAGCCGCAGCGAACATCGGGGTCGTCGGCCTCGCAGTGATGGGTGCGAATCTGTCGCGCAACCTGGCCAGCCGGGAGGGGAACACCGTGGCGGTGTTCAATCGCAGCGCGCAGCGCACCGAGACGCTCGTCGCCGCGCACCCCGAAGCACGGTTCGTGCCTGCGTTCAGCTACGAGGAGTTTGCGGCATCGCTGCAGAAGCCGCGCACCGCCATCATCATGGTGCAGGCGGGCGCCGCCACGGATGCCACCATCGACGCCCTGGTCGAGGTCTTCGAACCGGGCGACATCATCGTCGACGGCGGCAATGCGTATTTCCCCGACACCATCCGGCGTGAGCGCGCCGTGCGCGCCACCGGCATCAACTTCGTCGGCGCAGGCATCTCGGGCGGCGAGGAGGGCGCGCTCAACGGCCCGAGCATCATGCCCGGGGGTTCGGACGAGGCCTGGCAGACGCTCGGCCCGATCCTGCGCTCGATCGCCGCAGTCGCTGAGGGCGAGCCCTGCGTGACGCACGTGGGCCACGATGGCGCCGGGCACTTCGTGAAGATGGTGCACAACGGCATCGAGTACGCCGATATGCAGCTCATCGCCGAGGCCTACGATCTGATCCGTCGCGGCACCGGAAAGACGCCGTCGGAGATCGCCGACATCTTCGCGGAATGGAATCGCGGCGAACTCGAGTCGTATCTCATCGAAATCACGGCCGAGGTGCTCCGCCAGGTCGACGCATCGACCGGCAAACCGCTCGTCGACGTCATTCTCGATCAGGCTGGAGCAAAGGGCACCGGGGCGTGGACGGTGCAGACGGCGCTCGCGCTCGGCGTGCCCGTCTCCGGGATCGCCGAGGCCACGTTCGCGCGGTCGCTGTCGTCGCACCCCGAGCAGCGCGCGGCCGCGGCGGCGCTTCCCGGCCCGAGCGAGCAGCTCACGGTGGCGGACGAGGCCACATTCATCGAAGACGTGCGCCAGGCGCTCTACGCGTCGAAGATCGTCGCATACTCGCAGGGGTTCGATGAGATCCGCGCGGGCGCCGCAGAATACGGCTGGACCATCGATCTCGGTGCGATCTCACGCATCTGGCGCGCCGGCTGCATCATTCGCGCACAGTTCTTGAACCGGATCGCCGACGCGTATGCGGCTGAGGCGGACTTGGCGCTGCTGATGAGTGCGCCGTATTTCGCAGATGCGCTCGCGGGCAGCCAGGAGGCCTGGCGTCGCGTCGTCGTGCACGCCACGGCCGCCGGCATCCCCGCACCGGCGTTCTCTTCATCACTCGCCTACTACGACGGCCTTCGGGCTGAGCGGCTCCCGGCGGCCCTCGTGCAGGGTCAGCGCGATTTCTTCGGTGCGCACACCTACCGTCGCATCGACCGCGAGGGCGTCTTCCACACGCTGTGGTCGGGCGACCGCAGCGAGATCTCGGCATAGGCGCGAGCGAGCAGACTCGTGCGCACCGCAGAGCATCCCAATCTCGTTGAGCTCGCCCACGCCGTCGCGAGCGAATTCCTCTCGGTCTGCCGTGCGCGGCAGGTCTATGGGGGAGTGCCCTGCGTGATACTCACCGGCGGCAGCGGCGGCGAGCGTGTGCTCGAGGCCCTGGCTGCCCATCCGCAGCGCGACACGATCGATTGGGCGCGCGTGCGTTTCGTCTGGGGCGATGAGCGCTGGGTGCCGGCCGGCCATGAGGATCGCAACGATTTCCTCGCAGACCGCACCTTGTTCGATGCCGTCTCGGTGGATCCGTCATTGGTGCATCGGGTGGCGGGATCGGACTCGGGGGCGACGCTGGACGAGGCCGCCGAGGCGTACGCCGCTCTTGTGAGCGGTATTGATCGCATCGATCTCGCGCTCAACGGCGTGGGCCCCGATGGGCATGTGGCGTCGCTCTTTCCCGATCGTGATGAGCTCGCATTCGTCGGGCCTGATGCTCCGGCTGCTCTCCCGATTCGCGCCTCGCCGAAGCCTCCCTCCGAGCGCGTGACGCTGACGATCCCGACGCTCTGTCGCGCGGAGCGTGTCTGGCTCATCGCGGCGGGCGCCGGCAAAGCGGAGGCGATCGCTCGCGTTCGCGCGGCGCACGAGCCCCTTCTCCCAGCAGCACGCATTCTAGGCACCGTCGAGACCGTGCTCTGGGCGGACACCGCGGCCCTGGGAGCGACATCTGCTTCGAGCAGCTAGGATGGTGAGGTTGCCCATTCGCTCAGCCCTGGCGCGAGAACGTCTCCCCGTGATGCGCTGAGCCGGCACGATCTAGGAGCCTCACACCATGATTTCCGTCGAAGACCTCGCCATCGACGTCGGCGCTCGTCGCCTCATGTCGGGGGTCACGTTCCGCGTGAACCCCGGCGACAAGATCGGCCTCGTCGGTCGCAACGGCGCCGGCAAGACCACGCTCACCCGCACGCTGTCGGGGGAGCTGCCTCCCGCAGAGGGCTCGATCAAGGTGACCGGTGAACTCGGGTTCCTCCCGCAGGATCCGCGCACCGGAGACCCTGAGCAGATCGCGCGGCACCGCATCCTCGACGCGCGCGGGCTCGGCACGCTGCAGCAGAACATCGCGAAGGCGACCGAAGACATGGGCTCGAGCGACCCAGCGGTGGCCGAGAAAGCCATGAAGCGGTTCGGCAATCTCACCGATCGGTTCCAGGCGCTCGGAGGGTATGCGGCCGAGTCGGAAGCGGCATCGATCTCGAACAACCTCGGGCTTCCCGACCGCATCCTGGATCAGCCGTTGAAGACGCTCTCCGGCGGCCAGCGCCGCCGCATCGAGCTCGCGCGCATCCTCTTCTCGGACGCCGACACGATGATCCTCGACGAGCCGACGAACCACCTCGATGCCGACTCCATCGTGTGGCTGCGCGAATTCTTGAAGCACTCGAAGGCCGGCGTCATCGTCATCAGCCACGACATCGACCTCGTGGGCGAGACCGTCAACCGTGTCTTCTACCTCGACGGCAACCGTCAGGTCATCGATATTTACAACATGAACTGGAAGCTGTACCTGCGCCAGCGCGCCGCTGACGAGGAGCGCCGCCGCAAGGAGCGCAGCAACATCGAGAAGAAGGCCTCGGTGCTGAAGGATCAGGCCGCGCGCTTCGGAGCGAAAGCCTCGAAGGCAGCCGCAGCCCACCAGATGGTCGCGCGCGCCGACAAGATGCTCGCGGGTCTCGAAGACGAGCGTCAGGTCGAGCGGGTCGCGAAACTGCGCTTCCCCGATCCGTCGCCGTGCGGCAAGACACCGCTCATGGCCGAGGGGCTCTCGAAGTCGTACGGTTCGCTGGAGATTTTCGCGGGCGTCGACCTGGCGATCGATCGCGGCTCGAAGGTCGTCATCCTGGGCCTCAACGGCGCAGGCAAGACCACACTGCTGCGCCTGCTCGCGGGCGTCGATGAGCCCGATACCGGTGAGCTCATCGCCGGTCACGGGCTCAAGGTCGGCTACTACGCCCAGGAGCACGAGACCCTCGATGTGAAGGCGAGCGTGCTGCAGAACATGGTCTCCGTGTCGCAGCACCTCACGGAGACGGAAGCGCGTCGTGTGCTCGGGTCGTTCCTCTTCACCGGGGATGACGTGCACAAACCCGCCGGGGTGCTCTCAGGTGGGGAGAAGACCCGCCTCGCCCTTGCCATGCTCGTGGTGTCGAGTGCGAATGTGCTGTTGCTCGACGAGCCGACGAACAACCTCGACCCGGCGAGCCGCGAAGAGGTGCTCGACGCGCTCGCGCACTTCTCGGGAGCCGTCGTACTCGTCTCGCACGACCCGGGCGCCGTCGAGGCGCTGAACCCCGAGCGCGTGCTCATCATGCCCGACGCGACCGAGGATCACTGGTCGAAGGAGTACCTCGAGCTCATCGAGCTCGCTTAGTCGGCGTTCCGAGGATCGGGCGACGGCGTTTCCCGGTCCTCGTCGTCACCGCGCAGCTCGGTCCCGGCACGATCGAGTTGCGTGATCGCGAACGCGGCGCCGTCTCCCTGCATGCCGTTCGAGTAGTACTCGACGTGCGGCTCCTCGTCGAAGTCGAGGCTGCTTTGGCAGATGAAATCGCCGGAGACGCAGTAGTCGCGCAGGCGTTCGCCGACGGAGTCGAGGGCGCCCTCAGGTCGGGGGAGCAGCCCATCGGTCTCTGGGTCGTAGCTCCCGACGTTGTACTCCTCGTCGCCCACGAACCGCGGATCTCCGTAGAAGACCACGGCGAGCACGCGGTCGAGGGCCTCCTCGGAGACAGCGCCGACCGTGGCCCCGACCATGCGTGCGTCAGGTACCGCGAGCGCGTCGCCCACCACGAGCGCGCCCTGCGAGTATCCGAGCAGCACGAACCGCTGGTCAGGGCACGCGTCGGCCTGCACGTTGAGCACATCAATGAGCGTGCGCACGCCGATGGTACCGCCCTCCTTGACGTCTGTATCTGCGGGGTAGTCGAGGTCGAGCACGTGCACGTCGCCCGGTCGCGCCTGGGAGATCGCTCGAGCTACGGGTGACAACAGCTGGCCCTGGCTCGGCTCACCCGTGCCGCGCGCGGTGACGACGAGATACGGATCGCAATCGACGGGATCCACGACGGGCTCCGGATGCAGCTCGGCGTCGTAGAGCTCGGCCGCTTCGGGCGGAGTCGGATTCTCGGTGACATCGGAGAGGGACTCTCGGGTCTCGGCCGGATCCACGGGAGCCGCGCACCCGCTCAGCATCAGCGCAGCTCCCAGCGTCACAAACGCCCCCGCTCGGGCCAGTCGCTGCGCGATCTCGCGCCCGTTCGTCTTACCCATCAAGCAGCGCATCCTCAATGTCGGCGTCGCTCGGCCCACGGCGCCGCTTGCGTTCGGCCGTCTTGCGGTCGTACTCGCGCACTTCATCGCTGCCGATGTTCAACGTGCGGTACTCTCGCCTGGCTGCGTACGTCACGCCGATCGCCGCGATGGCGATGAAGATGTACCACTGCACGGCATACGAGAGGTGCGGCCCCTCGTCGCGAGCCGGCTTTGCCGGGAGCACACCGTGCTCACCTTCGGGCGTCTCGCTCACGAGCATGCCGTAGGCGCCGGTGTACGTGGACTCGGGTGCGCCCGCCATCTCGGCGAGTTCGGGCAGCTCGATGCTCGCGACCGCCCGACCCGAGGTCGTGCGACCCGGGATCTCGGGCTCCGACGCGCGCAAGCGAGCCTCGACCGTGGTGGTGCCCTCGGGAGGAGGAGGCAATTCCGTCGGATCGGCGTTCTCCGCGGAGGCGCCGTCGACCGGTACCCAACCGCGATCGATGAAGAACGTGTCGCCCTCCGCAGTCTGCATGGCCTGGATCACGTCGGAGCCGACGCCTCCCGGCCCCGGGCGGTTTCGCGCCAGGAACGGGTCGCCGACGTACTCGCCCTCCACCAGCACCGTGCGCCACTTCTGGCGATCCTCGTCGAATTCGGAGAGCACCGGCAGCTCGTCCGCGAGCGCAATCGGCTCCGCGTCGTAATTGTTATCGATGCGATCGATCTCGGCGCGCGCTTCAGCACGTCGCTCGAACTGCCAGTTGCCGAGCAACACGCAGGCGATCGAAAAGATGAGCAGCATCGCTGCGTACCCCGCCCACCTGCCCGAGCGAAGAAAGCTCCAGCCCACGCGGTCACCGGAGCCCGGCTCGATGGCGTCTGGAGGCGAAGCGGAAACCGGGCTCGCGTCGCGATCGATCGTTCCGTGGTCAGTCATCGAGCTCTCCCACCGCGCGTACCTCGATGGGGAAGCTTCGCGCCGCGAGAAAGTCGTGCAGCGTTTCTCGGTGCTCATCGCAGGCAAGCCAGGTCTTTCGCCGTTCTGCGCCGTGGATCTTCGGGTTGCGCCAGAGGATCGCCCACGTCGCTTCGACCCGGCATCCGGCGCGAGAGCACTCGAAGCGACGCTCGGGAACTCCGCCGAGGGTCAGCGAAGGTGTGAAGACACCGCTCATCGGGGATCACCCGGCGAGGGGGAGCCGCCCCCGGTGCCGCGGCGCTCCGGTTCGACGTCGATGACGATCAGCTCGTGGGCCGCGTCGCTCGGTTCAACGTCTTCGGGCTCTGCCGCCTCGAGTTGCATCGACTCTGGCGCATCGGGAGCCTGTTCGCCCCCGTGCGCGACGGCGTTGCCCACGAGCACCGCAAACCAGGGCAGGAAGATCGCACCTGCGGCCGCGAGCAGCACCCACCAGTCGCGCACCCAGAACAGCGAGACGACGCACGCGACGCGCAGCGTCATGGCGATGAAGTACATGCGCATGCGGTGCGCGCGATCCTCGGCCGGGTTCACCCCCGCCGAAGTCACATCGTAACTCTTCGCCATGCGCCCCTTCTCCGTACCCGCCAAGCCTACGCGGTTCACCTGAATCCGAACCCTGGGATCGCCGGTTGCCCGGGCTCCGCGCGGCGGCGAATGGGTAGGCTGGACCGCAGTTTGTTCAGACGGAAGGACTTCCATGCCCACCTCGCGCACCGTACTCGTCACCGGCGGCAATCGCGGCATCGGCTTCGCAATCGCCGAGCGCATGCTTGCAGACGGCCACCGCGTTGCTGTGACCTCTCGCTCGGGCGAGGGCCCGGCCGGATCGCTCACGGTACGCGCCGAGATGACCGATGCCGCTTCGATCGATGCGGCATTCACCGAGGTCGAAGCTCAGCTGGGGCCCGTCGAGGTCGTGGTCGCGAACGCCGGCATCACGAAGGACACGCTGCTGCTGCGCATGACCGAGGAGGAGTTCACCAGCGTTATCGATACGAACCTCACGGGCACGTTCCGCGTTGTCAAGCGCGCCGCGAAGGGTCTGCTCAAGGGTCGCTTCGGTCGTGTGATTCTGATCTCGAGTGTCGTGGGCCTGTACGGAGGCCCCGGCCAGATCAACTACTCGTCGTCGAAGGCGGGCCTCGTGGGCTTCGCACGTTCGCTCACCCGCGAACTCGGATCACGTGGAATCACCGCGAATGTCATCGCACCGGGGTTCGTCGAAACCGACATGACGGCGGCTCTGCCCGAGGCGCAGCAGCAGCAGTATCTCGGGTCGATCCCCGCCGGCCGCTTCGGCCAGGTCGCCGAGATCGCCGGCGCGGCATCGTTCCTCGCTGGAGATGACGCCGCGTACATCTCCGGCGCGGTCATTCCCGTCGACGGCGGCCTCGGCATGGGGCACTGAACGTTCGTGGCGGAGCGCTCCTTCGGCCTTTCGCCCGCCCCGCCGCGACCAGTAGCCTGAGCGCATGAGCACTTCACAGCAGCCCCGTTCACTGACCCGAGTCGCGGTCGACGCCCAAAACCTCGCCGACTTGTACGCCGCACCGACGGCCCTCCGGGTGGTCAATGTGTGGGACGCGGTCAGCGCCCGTGTCGTCTCCCAGTTGCCGGGATCGAAAGCCATCGCGACCGCGGGTCACGGCATTGCGGCGAGCCATGGCTACGCCGATGGAGAACAGATTCCGCTCGACACGATGATCGCAGCGATCGCGCGTATCGCTTCGGCGACCGACCTGCCCGTATCGGCGGACCTTGACGGCGGCTTCGGCGACGCGGGCGAAACGGTGCGTCGCGCGATCGGCGCGGGCGCCTCAGGCGCGAACATCGAGGATCGTATGCGGCCGTTCGACGAATCGGTCGCGATCATGCGCGCGGCGGTCGAAGCGGGAGAGCGGGAAGAGGTCGCATTCGTTCTGAACGCGCGCACCGACGCTCTCATCAAGGGCGGAGACCGGCCCCGAGAGGCGGCGATTGCAGACGCGATCGAGCGTGGCCGCGCGTATCTCGAGGTCGGAGCGACCTGCGTGTTCGTGCCCGGCGTGCTCGATGCAGAAGACACCCGGGCGCTCGTCGAGGGCATCGGCGAGCGCAAGGTCAGCGTCATCGGGCTGCCCGGTGCACTGACTGCAGCAGAGTACGAGGCGCTCGGCGTCGCTCGCGTCTCCTACGGCCCGATGCCGCAGAACGTCGCGCTCACCGCACTGAAGCGACTCGGAGAATCTCTCCTGGCCGACGGCGTCATCCCCGCCGACACCGAGGCGCTCAACAACTTCTGAGCGCTAGGCTCTGAGGTCTGAGGCAAGCCGATCGAGCAGGGGAATCGCCAGGCTCAGATCGTGCTCGATCGAGACGTCCGCGCGCTCGCGCACGATCGGTTTGCCGTCGAATGCCACGCCGATCCCCGCGATCGCCATCATCTCGAGATCGTTCGCGCCGTCGCCGATGGCGAGGGTGGCCGAGAGCGGGGTCCCGGCGGCCGCCGCCCACTCTCGCAGCGCAGCCGCCTTCGCCGCAGCATCGATGATCGGCCCGTAGGTCCGCCCCGAGAGCGCACCGTTCACGATCTCCAAGCGGTTCGCGCGCCAGAGATCGATACCGAGATCTGCGGCGAGGGGATCCAGCACCTCGTGGAACCCGCCTGACACGACGCCCACCTGCCCGCCTCGGTCGTGCACCGCGGCAATGAGGTCACGGATGCCGGGGGTCGGCCGCACGCGCCGGTAGGCCTGGTCGAAGACCGACTCAGGGGTCCCGGCGAGGGTCGCGACGCGTTCGCGCAGGCTTGCAGCGAAATCGAGTTCACCGCGCATCGCGCGCTCGGTGACGGCAGCAACCTCTTCGAGGCTTCCGGCAGCCTCGGCGAGCAACTCGATCACCTCGTCCTGAATGGTGGTGGAGTCGCAATCGAGCACGACGAGGGGGCGTGTGGTGCCGGAAGAAGTCATGATTCCCAGGATAGGCTGAGCCCCATGGTCAATGTGCTCCGCCTCACCGATGTCTCCTATGTGCGCGACCGCCGGCCGATCCTCGACGGGATCACCTGGTCGGTCGACGATTCGGAGCGGTGGGTGATCCTCGGGCCGAACGGCGCAGGGAAGACGACGCTCATGAAGCTCGCCACTGCCAATGATTACGCCACCCGGGGCACCGTCGAGGTGCTGGAAGAGCGTCTCGGCAAGGTCGACATCTTCGAGCTGCGCAATCGCATCGGGTTCGTCTCATCGGCCTCTGCGCGACGCATCCCGACCAATGAACTCGTACTAGACGTCGTGCTCACCGCCGCCTACTCGGTCGAGGGTCGTTGGAACGAGCGCTACGACAGTATCGACGTGCGCCAGGCCGAACGGATCCTGGCCGAGTGGGATCTCGGATCCTTCGCCGACCACGCCTTCGGCACGCTGAGCGACGGGGAGCGCAAGCGCGCCCTCATCGCACGCGCGGTGATGACCGATCCCGAGCTGCTGCTGCTCGACGAACCGAGCGCCAATCTCGATCTGGGGGCCCGTGAGCGCATGCTACAGATGCTGTCGGGGTTCGCCGCCTCGCCATCGTCGCCGGCGATGATCATGGTGACGCACCACGTCGAGGAGATTCCGCCTGGATTCACGCACGCGCTGCTGCTGCGCGACGGCAAGATCCAAGCCGCCGGCCCCATCGCCGACACGTTGACAGCCGAGTCGCTCGAAGCGACGTTCGGCATGACCTTCGAGCTGTCGGTCACTGACGGCCGGTATGCCGCGGTGGCACGCCCGAGTGCCTGATCGTCCATATTCGCGGCGCAGTCTGCTAAAGTAGCACTTTGGTGCGACGAAATTCGCCGATCCCAAGACCTCTGAGCGTGCTGCTACACGCTCTCTCCCAGGCAAACACGAAGGAACTCTCATGAAGACCGATACCCACCCCGAGTACCACGCAATCGTTTTCCGCGACCTCGCGTCGGGGGAGACGTTCCTCACCCGTTCGACGCTCACCAGCGAGAAGACCATCGAGCTGGACGGCGAGACCTACCCCGTGCTCGATGTCGAGATCTCGAGCGCCTCGCATCCGTTCTACACGGGCAAGCAGCGCATCATGGACTCGGCCGGTCGCGTCGAGAAGTTCAACAAGCGCTTCAAGGGCTTCGGCGCCTAAGTCGCGACTGCGGCATGAACGGGCCGGGCGATCCTCTGCGGATCGCCCGGCCCGTTTTCGTTTCCGGGGCGCGTCAGCTCCGGTGCGGGTCAGCGAATCGGCCACCGTCCGTCAGCGACGAATGATGGATCGCGCGCCCGGCGCATGTAGTCCTGGAAGCTCGCCGCCTGCGACGCAGCCCACTCGACCTGCAGACGGTGGAGCTCGTCGAGCTCGGCCGGCACCACGTCGGCGTACTTCGCCGCAATGCGCTGCAGCACCCGGCCGGCGGCGATCGCATCATCGCCGGCATCGTGCGCATTGCCGATCTCGACTCCGTGGTGCGCTGCAACGGCCTCAAGCGTGCGCTTGCCCTTGCGGTAGCGATCGAGCTGCTTGTCGAGGATCAGCGGGTCGATCACGGGGGAAACCGCTGCGGGCCACGGCACGTTATGCCGAGCAGCTTCCGCCGCCAGGAGCGTGAGGTCGAATGGCGCGTTGTATGCGACAACCGGAAAACCGCGCTCGATCATCTCGAGCAGCTGATCGACGATCTGGCGCACACCGACAGCGGCCTCGATACCGCTCGTGCGGGCGATCTCATTGCTGATACCGTGCACCTGCACAGCAGCGGCGGGAATCTCGATACCGGGGTCGAGGAGCCAGTCGTAGCGCTCGGACACCTCGCCCCCGGGCCCGAGGAGCGCGATCGAAGCGCTCACGATGCGGGCGTGAGCCGTGTCGATGCCCGTCGTCTCGGTATCGAACACGGCGAGGTCTGCAGCCCACAACGGGAGCGTTTCGGTCACGGGAGTCCTTTCGTCTTCGTCGATCGTATCGACTGCAGGGCACCGGCCGTGCACCGTCGCGCTCCGGGCCTCGCTGGTCCACCTCACCGGCCTGCTCTACGAGCCGACAGCAGGAGGTTGTCAGGGGGTCTCGATAGAATCTCCTCCGTGACTCTCGCCCCCCGCGCCCTCCGCATTCCCGCCCTCGGGGTCGATACTCGAGCTTGGATCTATGGCGCAGACGCGGGGGAGACGCTGCTCCTGGTGCACGGATTCCGCGGCGACCATCACGGGCTTGCGGGCATCGCGGCCCGAATCGCAGCTCTCAGACCAGAACTGCGGATCGTGGTGCCCGACCTTCCTGGCTTCGGAGAAAGCCCGGCGATCCCCGGTCGCAGCCACGATCTCGCCCTCTATGGCGAGTGGCTCCGCGCTGTTGCAGACGCGGTGGCACCAGATGGCTTCGACGTACTGGGCCACTCATTCGGTTCGCTCGTCGTTGCAGCGGCGATCTCGCAAGGTCTGCATCCGCGCAGGCTGATTCTCATCAATCCGATCTCGTCACCGGCTCTCGCGGGGCCGCAAGCCGCACTCACGCAGCTCGCGATCGGCTATTACCGCGCCGCCGAGTTGCTGCCCGATCGCGCGGCGCGCTCCCTTCTGGGTCATCCCGCGATCGTGCGCGTCATGAGCGAAGTCATGGCGAAGACGCGGGATCCCGAGCTTCGTGCGTGGATTCACGACCAGCACGCACGATACTTCAGCACCTTCGCCGATCCGTCGACGCTGCTCGAAGCCTTCCGGGCTTCGGTCTCGCACACCGTGGTCGAGCATTCCAGCGCGTTCACCATGCCGACGCTGGTGATCGCGGGGGAGCGGGACGACATCACTCCACTGGTCAAGCAACTCGATCTGCAGCGTCGGGTGCGCGGATCGCAGCTCCGCATCGTGCCGGGCTCGGGCCACCTGGTGCACTACGAGGCGGTGCACGACGCGGCGGCGTACGTCGTCGAGTTCATCGCTCCGCTCTCAGTCGCGTCACCCGGCACGCGAACCATCGCCAGCGCACCCGCCTTCGGAGGAAGCGCGTGAGGGTCACGAGGATCGATGACCTCTCCGCCCCGGAACTCGCCGACTACACGCAACTCACCGATGTCGCACTGCGCCGAGTTCGGGAACCGGAGGAGGGCCTGTACCTCGCAGAGTCACCGAAGGTGATCGAACGCGCGCTGCGCGCGGGGCACCGCCCGCGCTCCGTTCTGCTGCTCGAGGAGTGGCTGCCCCGCGTCGAGCCGCTGCTCGAAGCCTTTCCCGACGTCGAGGTGTACGTGGGGGAGTCGGATCAGCTCGCGACTCTTACCGGCTTTCACCTGCACCGCGGCGCACTCGCCTCCATGCATCGACCTGAAGCCCGGGACCCATCGGAGCTGCTCAGAGATTCGCGGCGCATCGTCGTGCTCGAAGACCTCGCCGATCATACGAACGTCGGAGCCATCTTCCGCTCCGTCGCGGCGCTCGGCGCGGATGCAGTGCTCTTGACGCCGGCTTGCGCTGATCCGCTGTACCGTCGCGCAGTGCGTGTGAGCATGGGCGCCGTGCTGCAGGTGCCGTGGGCGCGGCTGCCCGATTGGCGGGAGGCCGGCCCGATGATTCGCGATGCGGGCTACGAGCTCACGGCATTCGCTCTTCGTGATGACGCAGAGGATCTGGCGACGTACGTCGAGGTGCTCCCCGAACGACTCGCACTCATGTTCGGCACCGAAGGAGCCGGGCTGACCCACCGGGCGCTTGCGGCGTCCACGCGCGCGGTGGTGATCCCGATGGAGCACGGTGTCGATTCGCTGAACGTCTCGACCGCGGCCGCGCTGGCACTCTGGGCGGTGCGCACGGCGGATGCGCGGTCGCAGGCTGATCCCGTCACGGCCTTCGGAGACCCCGCATGAGCGGATCGGCCGCAAGCGGACGGCGTCGAGCGACGTGGTTCCTCATCTTCTGGGCCGTGGTCGGCGTTGCATCGTACGTGCTCGGGGTGCGAAACGTGGTCGGACAACGCGCTGAGGAGAGCGTGCTCGATGCCGCGGAGTTCACATTCACGCCTCCGCCGCCACTCAACCTGGTGTCCATTCCGACGGTTGCGATTGCACTGGTCGTCGTCGGCATCATCGCATGGGTGTCGCACGGCTTCAGGCGGGCGCTCGTCGTGACTGCGATTCCGGCGTTGTCGATCCTCGCCGCTCAGCTGCTGAAGCTGCGGCTCCTGACCCGCCCCGAACTCTTCGAACTCGATGCGGCGAACACGTTTCCAAGCGGACACATGACGGTGTTCGCCGCTATCACTGCGGCGCTCATCTGGGCCGTGCCGAGCCGCGTGCGCGCGTTCGTCTCGATCGGCGGTGCGGCGCTCATCGCTGCGGTCGGGTGGCAACTGCTCGCGTACGGATGGCACCGTCCCAGCGACGTATACGGGGGGATCGCCCTAGCGGTCGCCGCCTTCGCGCTCGCGGCGCTCATCTACCCGCCCACGTCGCGCGGAGCCACGGTGCTCGGAAGCAGCACGTCAGTGGGCCTCGCGATCGTAGGATGGGTGACTGTCGCTGCGGCGGTCGTGCTCGTGGGCGTGGCTGTCGCAGCGGAGAATTCGGCTCTCATGCTCAGCGCAGGGGAGTTCGGTGGAGTCGGCGCGGCGGCCCTCGCGGCACGAACCATGCTGCTGCTCGGCTCACGCCGCGCGTAGGTGGCTCGAGCGCGTCGGGCGTTCCGAGAGAACTCCATCGGTGTACACGGAGCGGCGTCGCCCGAGAAGCGCAGACACAGGTTATGTCAGCTCGAGTGGGCGCGGTATGGCTCTGTTTGGCTCGATTCGGCTCGGTGCCGGACGGAGGGCGGGAATGCCGCCGACGGGACCACCGAGTCAATGACCTTCCAGCTGCGCAGTCAGATCTGCGTCTGCGTCTGCGGCGAGCCAGGTTCGGCAGCTCAGCTCGAGCCAGCAGCCGGTACGCGAGCGGTCGAGTGTCGATGTGCCGATTCGCGAATCTCGAGCCACGCCGGTCGTCTGCACTGAAGTACCTCAATGTCAGACACGGTTACGTGCACGATAATCTATATTATGTCAGCTCAGGCGGAGCGGACACCGTAGCTCCACGCCTCCGACGCACTATCGCGTCGGCACGATCTCTTGCTGCAGCGCTCGCACGACCGGAGCAAGTTCCGGTCGGCGCTCGGCCTGACCAAGGGCGCGCTCCAACGCTTCATCGTGCAACGGGTGGGCCCTGCGGTACAACTCCTGACCAGTTTCGGTGAGCTCCGTGTAGATCCCACGTCGATCCTCTGCGCACAGTACGCGCGTCAGCAGCCCACGATCTTCGAGACGCGTCACCAGGCGCGTGGTGGCACTCGCACTCAGTGCCGTGGCGCGCGCCAGCTGCTGCATGCGCATATGCCAGCCATCTTGACGGCTCAACGCATCAAGCACGGTGTACTCCACCACCGAGAGTTTCGCCGACTCGGCTAGCGCTCGCTCGAGTTCGGCCTCGATCAGCCCGTGCAGTGCGGCGAGCGTGCGCCAGCCCCGCGCCCGGATCTCGACAGCACCATCCGCAATTCCCACAATCGCCCCTCAATCGTTGCTTGCGCGGCTTACTTGCATGTGCAAGTATTGCTCTCGCCTGGGCAATTACCCGCGCTTGCAACTACCTTATCAAGAATGTTGAGATTTCCTCTATGCCTCTGGGACTCATCGCTCTCGCGCTCGGCTCATTCGGCATCGGGCTGACCGAATTCGTCATCATGGGCCTGCTGCCCGAGGTTGCGAGCGACCTCCGGGTCTCCGAAACCGCAGCTGGCTGGCTCATCTCGGGGTACGCCCTCGCGGTTGTCGTCGGAGCTCTCGGACTCACCGCTGCCACCACCCGACTCCCCCGCCAACCTGTCCTGCTGGGACTCATCGTGTTGTTCATCATCGGCAACGCCGTGACCGCGCTTGCCGACGGGTACGAGTTGGCGATGGTCGGGCGCATCATCGCAGCACTCAGCCATGGTGCGTTCTTCGGCATCGGTTCAGTCGTCGCAGCCAGCCTGGTGCCGGCGCAACAGCAGGGTCGCGCCATCGCCATCATGTTCACCGGCCTGACCGCCGCGAACGTGTTCGGCGTTCCCTTCGGCACATTTCTCGGCCAGCAGTTCGGGTGGCGTTCCGCGTTCTGGGTGATCTCGGCGATTGGCATCGTCGCGTTCGTCGGGATCGCGGTCCTCGTACGCACTCCTCGCACGAGCACTCAAGCGGTCAGCCCGCTCAGCGAACTCGGCGCATTCCGCTCCGCGCAGGTCTGGCTATCGCTCACCGTGACGATTCTCGGGTATGGCGGCATGTTCGGCGCATTCACCTACATCGCCTACACGCTCACCGGAGTCACCGGGTTTGAGAGCACAACTGTGCCATGGCTGCTCGTCCTCTTCGGAATCGGACTCGTCTTCGGCAACTGGGCCGGCGGGCGCCTTGCAGACCGCTCGATCGACGGCACCCTCATCGGATTCGTCGCAGCCCTGACCGTGGTCCTCGTGCTCTTTGGCCTGCTTGCGACGCATCAAATCGCGACGATCGTGATTCTCGTACTGATGGGCGGCTTCGGCTTCGGTACGGTCCCTGGTCTGCAGAGTCGCGTGATGCGATACGCGGGAGGGGCGCCCACGCTTGCCTCGGGCGCCAATATTGGTGCGTTCAATGTCGGGAACGCGCTCGGAGCCTGGGCGGGGGGAATCGGGATCAGCATGGGCCTCGGCTACACGGCACCCATCTGGATCGGCGCAGCGCTGACGGCGACGGCACTTGTCGTACTGGTACTCGCAGCGCGTGCCGCGCGAATCCTGCAACGTTCCCTGGTCGACCCCGATAGCAACGGGCCCTCCGCCGAGCGCGAGCTCTCTACGATCGCCTGACGACGCACGGAAGCTAGAGCACAGAGAGCCCGGCTCCGCACGCGGCGCCAGCAACGACCACGAGCCACGGCGGCACGCGCATCATCAGCGCGACGAGCGCGAGGATCGCGACTGCGAGTGTTGCCGGGCCAGTCACTCCGTGCACGAGGACGGGATCGACGAACGCCGCTGCGAGCACTCCGACGACGGCCGCGTTGGCGCCCTGCATGGCAGCCGCAATGGTCGGCCGACGATTCAGACGTCCCCAGAACGGGAGCACCCCGATCAGCAGCAGAAGGCCGGGAAGGAAGATTGCGACCAGAGCGACCGCGGCGAGGCCGGCTCGTGCTGGGATGCTCCCCGAAGCGTCAACCAGGGCGCCGGCATAGGCGGCGAAGCTGAACAGGGGGCCAGGCAGCGCTTGGGCAGCACCATATCCAAAGAGCAGGTGATCCTGCCCGATCGGCCCCGCGAATGCGGGCTCCGCCTCGAGCGTCGCGAGTACCACGTGCCCTCCCCCGAACACCGTCGCGCCGGCGCGGTACGCGGCGTCAGCGACAGAGAACGCGGAGTGCTGCAAGCTCGCCGCGATGATCGGAAGTAGAGCGAGGAGCGCGCCCGCGGCACTGAGCGCCGCCAGTGCACCTCGACGACCGATCGGCAGCTCTTCATCGTGCTCGTGCGCAGGCGCCTCCGGCTCCGCAGTGCGTCCGAGCAGCGCGACTCCGGCTATCGCCCCACCGCAGAGCACCGCCAGCTGCCCCCACACCCCGCCGATCAGCAGCGCGACGATCGCCGCGACGATCGCGATACTCGCCCGTTGAACGTCGGGAGCGAGTGAGCGCGCCATCCCGGAGACTGCCTGTGCGACCACCGCGACCGCGACCGCCAGCACCCCGAGGAGCACGCCATCGGCGATCGGACCCGATACGGTGCTCGCGCCCAGGGCGAGCATGAGCATCAGCAGCGCTGACGGGATCGTGAACCCGAACCAGGCACCGATCGCCCCAGGCAGGCCCGCCCTTCGCAATCCAAGAGCGAACCCCACCTGACTCGACGCCGGACCGGGAAGAAACTGGCACAGTGCGACGAGCTGCGCGTACTCCGCGTCGGTCAGCCACCGGCGACGAACGACGAATTCGTCACGGAAGTAGCCGAGGTGCGCGACGGGGCCGCCGAACGAAGTGCAGCCGAGACGCAGGAAGACGGCAAAGGTCTCGAGTACTCGAGACGGGTCGCGAGCACCCTCGAACATCCTTCGAGCGTAACGAAGGAGGAGCGAGACCGGGGCGGCCCGTGCCCGGTGTTCACTCCCCCGACATCCGCGTCGCCCGTCTCTCGCAATTTCTTTCACGGAGCGCATTCGGTACCCTGAATAGTCGGTCGAGGAGAGGAGTGAGATATGTACGTGAAGATCTGCGGGCTGCGAGACCCCGCGCACGCCACCCTCGCGGCCGAACTGGGAGCGGACGCTGTCGGCGTCGTGATGAGCTCGCGCAGCAGCCGGCATGCTTCGGTCGACGACGCGCGAGCCGTGGTTTCCGCCGCCCGAAGTACGCGCAGCGACATCGACACGGTGCTCGTCGTGAACACGCTTCCCGCAGCAGAAGCGGCTCGGCTGGCCGTCGACCTCGGGTTCGATGTACTGCAGCTGCACGGCGAATACACCGCCGACGATGTCGCGGCTGCACAGGCACTGCTCCCCCGGGTGTGGCGCGCGACGTCGCTCGTCGGAGCCCCGCAACTCTATGCAGGTGAGCTCAACGAGGAACGGCTTCTCCTCGACGGCGCGACCCCCGGTTCGGGCGACACGTGGGATCTCTCCCCACTCGGCAGCGACAGCGCGCTCAGGGGCCGCATTGGAACCGACTGGCTCCTCGCTGGTGGCCTCTCCCCCGACAATGTCGCAGCGGCGATCGCCCTCGCACGACCCGGAGGCGTCGACGTCTCCAGTGGAGTCGAGAGCGCCGCGGGCCACAAGCATCCAGATCTGATCAGCCGCTTCATTGCGGCAGCGCGCGCGGCATCCGCGTCAACCGACGAAAGCGATACACTTCATGAGTGACCGGCACGAGCCAGGCAAGCGCACCCGCAAGATCACGCTGGTGACACCGCCGCCAGTCCCTCACCCGGGCCTGATCCCCGGAATCGGGGTCGAGCAGACGGGCGTCCGATTCGCGACGAACTGGGTGGTGCTCGGCGTCGCGGTTGCCTGCACACTCGCGGTGATCCTCTGGGCCTTCATCGCTCCCGATACGATTGCGGTCGTCGGAGGCACCTCGCTTACGTGGGTGACCGAGAACTTCAGCTGGCTCTTCGGGTCGCTCGCGATTGCGGTTGTCTGCTTTATGCTCGTCGTCGGTTTCGGACGCACCGGTGGTATTCGTCTCGGCTCCGATGACGAAGAGCCCGAATTCTCAACCCTGTCGTGGATCTCGATGCTGTTCGCAGCCGGGCTCGGGATCGGCCTGCTCTTCTACGGACCACTCGAACCACTGACGTACTTCTTGAGCCCCGCCCCCGGCCTCGAGGTCGAGCCCGCGAGCGGAGACGCAGCCCTTCCCGCACTGGCACAGACCATTCTGCACTGGGGCCCGATCGCGTGGTCGTTCTACGCCCTGGTGGGGGGCGCAATTGCTTACAGCGCCTACCGCCGTGGCCGCGCGCCGCTCATCTCGGCGCTCTTCGAGCCCATCTTCCCGGGCAGCAGCAACCGCATACTCGGGCGCATCATCGACATCTTCGCGATCATCGTGACGCTGTTCGGCACCGCCGTATCGCTCGGCATCGGGGCACTGCAGATCGAAAGCGGGTTCCGAATCGTGACGGGCCTCGGCCCGATGGGTAACGCCTTCATCGTCGGATCAATCGCGATTCTCACCGCGTTCTTCATCGCTTCGGCGGTCGCCGGAGTCAAGAAGGGCATCCGCCGACTCTCGAACCTGAACATGTTTCTCACTGGCTCGCTCGCGGTGTTCGTGTTCATCGTGGGGCCGACGGTCTATCTGCTCAACTTCCTGCCCGCATCAATCATCGAGTTCTTCCAGCAGGCGATGATCATGCTCGCGCGCAACCCGAACCAGGGTGAAGAGGCGACCCAGTTCCTATCGACCTGGACGACCTACTACTGGGCGTGGTGGGTTTCGTGGACGCCGTTCGTCGGCATGTTCATCGCCAAGATCTCTCGCGGTCGTACGCTGCGGGAGTTCGTGACCACTGTGGTGCTTGTTCCGTCGGCCATCGTCATCACGTGGTTCGTCATCTACGGCGGCACAGCCATCTTCCAGACCCTCAATGGCGCCGAACTCGACGCCGGCGGGTCGGGCGAGTCGGTGCTCTTCGAAATGCTGAACGAGCTGCCCCTCGGCATGATCGCTTCGGTAGTGGCAATGATCGCAGTGCTGGTGTTCTTCGTCACCGCAGCCGACTCGGCATCCATCGTGATGGCTTCGATGTCGCAGGCGGGCCGACCCGAGCCCTCGAAATGGGTGACGATCGTCTGGGGCCTCCTCCTCAGCCTGATCGCGGTCGCTCTGCTGTTGGCGGGCGGGCGCGATACGCTCTCGGGCCTGCAATCCCTGATGGTGGTGTCGGCGCTGCCGTTCGCGTTCATCGTGATCGGAATCATGATCGCGTGGGTCAAGGATCTGCGAACCGATCCCTACATCATCCGTCGCGCATACGCGCGTGCAGCGATTGCGCAGGGCGTGCGCCGCGGTATCGATGAGTTCGGCGACGACTTCGTCTTCGGCACGAACAGCGTGCCCGCGGATGAGGGCGCCGGAGCCGGCTTCGATAGTGAGGATCCCGCTCTCACCGACTGGTACGTCGATGCGACGACTGGCCCTATCGAGACCATTAGAGCGACCGACGTGCAGCGCACGGTCGATCCTGGCCGCATCCAGCCTCCTGGTCCGGAACGGGACGACCACGCGGCCTCAGGGGATGCTTCCCTTTCTGCAGGCGGCGACACGCGATCGCACTCAGGCGAGCCGGGATCGACTGCGACTCCCCCAACGGCGCCTCGCACGACCGAGGACGATGCTCGCGACAACGATCGCTGAGCTACCGAACGACACACGGGTGTCACCGGCAGCCGGGGCGCAACTGCTTCGGCACCGGCTGGTAACACCCGCGTCGCGATCGAAGCGGAAGTAGCACGCGGGATAACGCGCTGGCAACGTTGACATTGCCAGCGCGTTATCAGTAGGCTTTTCTTGCACGGTTTTGAAACGATTCAACTCAACGGCGAGTGCGCGAAAGCAGTGACGCCGTTGTCGCAAGGGAGCGCAATCGCATGCCACACCACGTCGACCGCCAGCCATCTGGTCTGACCCGCCGACAACTCATCCGCTATTCGGCCGTGACCGCGGCCGGTGTCGCCGCACTCTCGGCGTCCCAGCCAGCGTCAGCCCTCGCCCTCGCACGCAGCGAGGCGTCCGCAGCCGGTACAGCGACGCTTGACGGGTTCACGAACCCCACGATGGCCACCGCTCCGCGGTTCCGCTGGTGGTGGCCGAACGGCCAGGTCGATCTCGAGCAGATCGCGACTGAGGTGCGCACTGCCGCACGCTCCGGCTTCGGTGGGCTCGAGATCTCCGATGTGCACCATAGCGTCAGAAGCGGCCTCGACATCGACAATTACGGTTGGGGCGGCGAGCACTGGGTCGCCGCGGTCGAGACGGCGCTCGCCACCGCCGAAGAAGAAGGCATCGAAATCGACATCACGCTCGGGCCATCGTGGCCGGCGGCGACGCCGAACATCACTCCGCAGTCGGAAGCGGCGATCAAGGAGATCGCGCATGGATCGGCCACTCTCGCGCCGGGGGCCGCATTCTCGGGTGCACTCCCCGAGCCGATCACTCCCCCGGAGCCCGGCGTCACCGAGCGCACGCTCCTTGGCGTGCACGCACTCGAGATCGTCAGCGTGGGACGAACGACGGTGCTGAAGCGCAGCAGCCTCGTCGATCTGACCGGAGACGTTGCGAACGAGAGTCTCGAGTGGACCGCGCCCGCCGCGGGCGGATCCTGGGTGCTACTCGCCTACTGGGAGCGCGGCAGCGGTCAGCGGCCCGAGGGCGGCGATCACACGAATCCGACGTCGTACGTCGTCGATCATTTCAGTGCGGAGGGCGCGCAGACCCTCATCGACTACTGGGAGGCGAATCTCCTCACCGATCGCATCAAGGGCCTGCTCGGTTCGGTGGGCGGAAGCTTCTTCGAAGACTCGCTCGAAATCGAAACCCACGCCACGATATGGACTCCGAAAGCCCGCGAAGAGTTCCAGAGCCGCATGAGCTACGACATCTTCCCGTTTCTCCCCGTGCTCGTGGAGACCAAGGAGAAGTACCTCTACGATTACGACGACATCGTCACCACCCGTGTGCGCGACGACTTCAACCAGGTGATGAGCGAGCTGTACTCCGAACACCACCTCATCCCGCTTCGCGACTGGGCGCACTCGTACGGCCTTGAGTACCGTGTGCAAGCCTATGGGCTCGAGCAGGATTCGATCGAGCAGGCCGGTATCGTCGATATCCCTGAAACCGAGTCGCTCGGAGCGAAGAACGTCGACGACTATCGCGTGCTCGCGAGCGGGCGCGATATCGCCGGCCGCAAGCTGCTCAGTTGCGAGTCATCGGCATACCTCAACAAGGCGTACCTCACGACTTGGCGCAATGAAGTGCTCTACACGCTCGCCGAGACCTTCTGCGGCGGCGTCAACCAAACGGTGCTGCACGGATACGCTTACGCTGCGGCGCCGGGGGCGGGTTGGCCGGGTTTCGCGGCATTCTCCCCCTATAACGGCGGCGTCGGGTACTCCGAGGCCTGGGGCCCGCGCATGCCCGTCTGGAAGCATCTCGATCGAGTGGCCGCTGCGATCTCCCGCACGCAGTGGGTGCTGCAGCAGGGACGCGCCGTGTACGACATCGCGTTCTTCCGGCAGAAGGGCTGGGCGCAGACGGGCATCGGCGCCCCGTGGGCGACTGCGGCCGGCATCCCGATTGGCTGGTCGCATGGATTCTTGAACGAGTCGGGACTCTTCCAAGAGCTCTCGGTATTGCAGGGAGGCCGTTTTGCGCCGCAGGGCGGCAACTATCGCGCCTTCATCCTCGATATCGACCGGTTCCGCGGCAGCGAGGCCACCATGTCCGTGCGTGCCGGCGAAGCACTGCTCGCGCTCGCGCAATCGGGCTTCCCCATCGTGTTCTTCGGCAATTGGAGCGCGCCGGCATCGACGGGATACCGCGACGCCGCGACGAACCAACGGGTCGTCGATATCATCGCCGAGATGCGCGCGCTGCCGAACGTGGCCGATGCTGCCGGCAACGACGACATTCCGCTGGCTCTGGCTGCGCTCGGAGTGAACCGCACTGTCAGCCACGCGAGCTCGAGCGTGAAGCACGTGCATCGTGTGGCAGACGGGATCGACTACTTCTACTTCGTCAATGCCAAGCACAATCCGGGCAAAGACAAGCTCACGTTCGTCGAGCAAGATGTGACCGTGCTCGCCACATTCGACGCGCACGTGCCGTATGAGCTCGATGCCTGGACGGGCACGATCCGACCTCTCGCGAAGTACACGCGCGATGGGGCGAACGTCACGGTGCACCTGCGGCTGCAGCCGGCGCAGTCCACCGTGATCGTGCTCGCTCCTGAGGGCTGGGCCGCGACGACGGCCCCGCGGGCCATCGTCGCCGAAACGAGCGGACAGGAGGTGTCGGTGACCGCTGACGGCGCCGTGTACATTCACGCCGCCCAGGCCGGCCCCCATGCGGTGCGCTTCGCGGACGGTCGTCAGAAGCAGACGCTCGTGCCATCTCTTCCTGAACCGCTCGCGCTCACCGACTGGTCGCTCTCACTCGATGATTGGCGACCAGCCGCCGATGGAGTGGCGACCGACCACGTCACGCACCGCGTCGAGAACAACGCGCTCGGAGCCTGGACGCAACTGGGATTCACCGACGTCGCGGGAGTCGGCGACTACCGGACGACCTTCACACTGGACGCCTCGTGGCGACCCGGCAGCGGAGGCGTCCGTCTGTCGCTCGGGCAGGTGCTCGACACCTTCAGAGTCTGGGTAAACAGCGTGCCGGTCGACCACGTCGACCTGAGCGACACGGAGCTGGACATCTCCGATTACGTGCGCACCGGGCGCAACACCCTCCGCGTCGAAGTCGCATCTCCGCTCATCAATCGGCTCCGGGTCGTCAACCCGACCGTGTACGGCGTCGTCCCCGCTCAGGCATACGGCCTCATCGGCCCAGTATCGATCGTTCCGATCGGAAAGGCGCGGGTGGCCTGACCATGAACGTCACGACTCTCACTACTCTCACGACCAGAAAGAGCAGCATGACCACTCGTCCCGCCCTTCGCCGCGGCTTGCCGGCAGCATTCATCGCGGCGGCGCTGATCGCGGCACCGCTGAGTGCGACGAGTGCCGCAGCCGTCGATGCCACCATCGCAGGCAGCGTTACCGAGGATGAAATGCCCGTCGGCCGCGTGGAAGTCTCGGCCTATCGCTGGGACAGCGCGCAGAGCACGTACGTCTTCGAGCAGGAGACCGAAACCGACGCCGACGGTGCGTGGACACTCGACTTCCTGCCCGACGGCGCGTACACCCTCCAGTTCGACACCTCGGTTTCGAGCGCGCGCTATGCGCTCGGCGAGTCGCTCGGCGGCAACGCCTCGTACCTGGACGACGCGCCGGCCTTCGAGATTACCGACGGCACCAGTGATGCGGACCCGTTCGCCGAGCACGATCTCGAGCGATGGGGCGGCGAAGTCACGCTCTCAGTGACCGAAGGCGATAGCACGCTCATCGACCTCGATGATGCCGTTGCGCAGCTGCAGGGCATCGACGTCGGCGGAGTCGCATCCGAATCGCAACGAGAGTACGCCGACGAGACCGGTGAGATCACCATCTCGCGCGTGCCTGCGGGTGGATACGTGCCCTGGGTCGCTGCGCGGGGCGAGGCCGCCGCACCAGCCCCTCTGGATGCACTCGTCTTTCCCGGTACAACCGTCGACTTCGGCCCGATCGCACTGGGGGTCGCCCCGGAGGGTGAGTTCGCAGCGGATGCCCCGACTCTGTCAGGCGAACCTCGCGCCGGGGAGACTCTCACGGTTGTCGATCCCGTGTTCACTCCGGATCCCGAGATCGTCTCCCACCGCTGGAGCGCCGGGGAGACACCGCTCGACAGCACGAGTGCGTCACTGGATCTCACGGCCGAGCTTGTGGGCGATCCGGTCACGGCATGGGTATTTGCTCACGGAGCGGGAAACGCGCCCTTCGTCTCGATGGTCACGTCTGACCCGGTGCTCGCAGCGGAGGCGGACCCGAGCGCTGAGGCCGAGGCAAGCGGCGCCGGCGCAGCCGCCGACGCGTCAGGATCGAGCACCGCGGGAGGCGCGGATGCAGACGCCTCGACTGCGGGGAGCACCGATGCATCGGCGACCGGCGCTGCAGATGTGGAGGCGGGCGGAACTTCGGATTCCGGTGCGGCCGAGAGCGACGGGAGCGAGCCAGGAGACGGGTCGCTGCCGATAACGGGCGCCGGCATCGCCGGGATCGTAGCGGTCGCGATCGCACTGCTCGCGGCTGGCGCGATCCTCCTCTTCCGTCGTCGTTCACGGCTGCACGCAGAATGATGGATTGGGCGGGCGGAGCTCCCAGGCTCCCCCGCCCGATCGGCTGCTCTGGCATCGTCGTGCGACAGCGAGTATCCTGACGTCTATGCCCGAGCGGTCTCTGCCGCCCCTCCGCATCCGCGCGCGGACGCTTCGGGCCTCCCCTGTTTCCGACGAAAGTTTGCATGACTCCCTTCGCACGAACGCCCGACAGTTCGAATGCTGCTCCGCAGGCCGAGCCGTTCGAGCACACGGAGTACGTGACCAGCCCGCGCCTGACGCACGTGCCTGATGCTGAGAGCACGCTCCGCACCACGCCGCGCACGAGACGCAATCGGTTGGCGCGCGGTGCAGCTGCTGCGAGCGTCTGCGGGCTCGTCTCGACGCTCGCGATCCCGCTCGTGCAGCATCCCGGATCGACGGACACGGCCGCGGCTCAGCAACGGCTCTTTTCAGAGGTCTCGGTCGACGATCTTCCCTCGTCTCTCGCCGAGATCGACGCTGTCGACACAGACGCTCCTTCACCGGTCGGATACTCCTACCGAGCACGGTCCCTCGTCAACTATCCGTTTGCGACGCCGGTCGCCCTCACCGACCCATTCGGGTACCGAACCGCTCCAGTCGAGCAGTTTCACGACGCCCAAGACTTCGCAGCTGCCGCGGGCACCGAGATCCTCGCCATAGCGGATGGGAAGGTCTCCGAAGCGGGCGAGGCGACCGACGGATGCGGATTCGCCCTCACGATCGAACACGAGATCGACGGCAAGGAGGTGACGAGCCGGTACTGCCATATGCAGACCGATTCGCACTCGTGGGAAGTCGGCGACGGCATCGAGATGGGCGAGCGAGCTGGGCGAGTCGGGTCGACGGGTATCTCGTTCGGGGCCCACTTGCACCTCGCTCTGCGCGTCGACGACACTCCCATCGATCCGATGCCGTTCCTCGCAAAGTACTACCGAACTGACCGCGATGAAGCGCCTGCCTCCGACAGGCCCGCGCGCGATTCGGAGCTGCCGGCCGACTGATCAGTTCGGCACCGCACGCGCCTCAGCGCGCAGCGGCGGACGAGGTCGCGCGGGCCCAGTCATCAAGCTTCGCCGCGGCCTGTCCCGAGTCGATGGCGGCTGCCGCGACCACGAGTTTCTCGCTGAGACGCTCGAGCAATGCGCGTTCAGCCGTCTCCGGCCGCTGCGCGAGGTCGAACGCGACGAGCCCCGCAGCCGCGTTCAGCAGCACGATGTCCCTGATCGGCCCGGATTCACCAGAAAGCACCCGCCGCACGACCTGGGCGTTCTCGTCGGGCGTGCCGCCCACCAGGTCACTGATCTGGGCCCGCGGAATTCCGAGGTCGCGCGGATCGATGTCGTGCTCCGTCAGTCCGCCGCGACTCACTTCCCACAGCCGCGAGTGGCCCGTGGTCGTCAGCTCGTCGAGCCCGTCATCGCCTCGGAACACGAGCGCGGAGGCACCGCGCAGGCGGAACACGCCGACAAAGATCGGCACGCGCTCGATGTCGGCCACTCCGACAGCCGATGCCTCTGGACGCACCGGATTGCACAGCGGGCCGAGGAAGTTGAAGATAGTCGGGATCCCCAGCTCTTTTCGGGCATTCGCGACATGGCGGAATCCCGGGAGGAACCGAGCGGCGTGAACGAATGCGATCCCAGAATCGCGGAAGGCACGGGACAGCTGCGGACCATCGAGTGTCAGGTCGATGCCGAGCGAGCTCAGCACGTCGGAGGAGCCCGACAGACTGCTCGCCGCCTTATTCCCATGCTTCACCACGGGAGCGCCAGCGGCCGCTGCAGTGATCGACGCCATGGTGGAGATGTTCACCGTTCCGAAGCGGTCTCCCCCGGTGCCGACGATATCGAGCGACATCGCGGGCAGGTCGAGCGGAAGCGCCTCTGCCAGGATCGCATCGCGGAACCCGATCACTTCGTCGACCGTCACGCCCTTCGAGCGCAGCGCTACGAGGAGGGCGCCGATCTGCGCACCGCTCGCGGCTCCGGTCATAAAACTGGACATCGCCCATTCGGCTTGCGAGACGCTCAAGTCGTCGCCTTCCAGCAGCGTCGTAAGTACGGTCGGCCAAGTCCGTTCGTCGATCATGGGTCGATTCTATCGAGGGCCAGAAAACCGCGAGATCACGCCACTTCATCGGATGAATGTCGAGCGTTCGTGGGAATCCCGGGCCGCCGGAGACGGTAGGCTACCGGGGAAGGATGCAGAAAGTTCGGCTCGCCGTGTCCGGGTGAAAATGCACACCTGACTTTCAGCCATAATGGAAGGGTGACAACGACCACTATGAATACCAAGTCAGCCGTGCCTGCGGTGAAGCGACCGAATCTCGTCGCCGTGGGCACGATCGTGTGGCTCGGCAGCGAGGTCATGTTCTTCGCGGGCCTCTTCGCGATTTACTTCACGCTGCGGGCGATGAACCCCGAACTGTGGGCGGAACAGACCGAGAAGCACAACTTCACGTTCGCGCTGATCAATACGCTCATTCTGGTCGCTTCGTCATTCACCGCACAGGCCGGCGTCTTCGCCGCCGAGCGCATGCAGCCGCGTGCCACCGGCGCCAGCATGAAGAAGTGGGGAACCGTCGAATGGTTCTACCTCACCTTCTTCATGGGCGCGATCTTCGTCGCGGGCCAGGCCTACGAGTACGCCACCTTCGTCTCTGAGGGCATCACTCTTGCGTCCGACCCGTACGGCTCTGCGTTCTACATGACCACCGGCTTCCACGGCATCCACGTCTCGCTGGGTCTCGTCGCATTCCTCCTGGTCATCGGTCGCATCTACGCCGTAAAGAACTTCACGCACAAGGAGGAGACCACCGCAGTCGTCGTGTCGTACTACTGGCACTTCGTCGACATCGTGTGGATCATCCTCTTCATCGTCATCTACGTCCTCAAATAGGGTCAGGAGCAATCGACATCATGGCTCGCGCCAAGAAGAATCTTCGCAAGTCCGGCCGCCGGCACCCGCTCGCGACGGTCGCACTCGTCGCCGTCGGACTCCTCGTGACCGGCGCCGCGTATGCAGGCTTCAGCCAGACCTCCGCGACGGCAGAGGTCGACCTCACCTCTCCCGCCACGATCGAAGCGGGTGAGAAGCTGTTCGGCGCTAACTGCGCGACCTGCCACGGCGCTGCCGCCGAGGGTACGCCCGATGGCCCCACACTGATCGGCGTGGGCGCAGCATCGGTCAACTTCCAGGTGGGCACCGGCCGTATGCCGCTCGCATTCCAGGGCCCCCAGGGCATGGTCAAGCCACAGCAGTTCACCGAGGAGCAGACGCTGCAGATGGCGGCGTACGTCGCATCGCTCGCTCCCGGACCCGCGCTTCCCGAGACGCAGTACCTGCAGGCCGACAGTGACGATGAGGGTGTGGCTAACGGCGCATCGCTCTTCCGCATCAACTGCGCCATGTGCCACAACGTCGCAGCCGCGGGTGGTGCGCTCACCGAGGGCAAGTTCGCGCCGAAGCTGACGGGAGTCGCTCCGACGCACATCTACGAAGCGATGATCACCGGGCCGCAGAACATGCCGGTCTTCAGCGACGCGAACATCTCGCCGCAGGACAAGGCTGACATCATCTCGTACCTCAAGTACATCGAGAACCAGCCAGCAGTCGGCGGCCTCACCCTCGGATCGATCGGCCCCGTCGCCGAAGGTCTGTTCATCTGGGTGATCGGCCTGGGCGCCGTTATCGGCCTCACGGTCTGGGTCACCGCAAAGTCGAACTAGTCGACGACGCGTCACAGTTTTCATGAGTCAGGAATCAAGGAGCAACATGGCAGAGGAAGCGAAGAACAACGGCGGCGAGCACGCCGTTGTCGTTGCCGCCGGCCACGGCTCGGTCGAAGCCGCCGCGGGTACCGCGGTGATCCCGTCCGACGCCGTGCAGAATCCGGGCCTTCCCCCGCACCGCAAGCGCGTCACGGATCTCGATCCGAAGAAGGATAAGAGCGCCGAACGAACGGTCTACACTCTCTTCTACCTCTCGATCGCGGGCAGCCTCGGCGCCGTGCTCGCCTACATGTTCTTCCCGATCGAAACGGGTGAACTGATGGCGATTCGCCTGCACACGATGTTCGTCGGCCTCGGCATGGCACTTGCCCTGCTGGCTGTCGGCATCGGCGCGGTCCACTGGGGCAAGGCGATCATGGCGGATCACGAATCCATCGATTACCGTCACCCCGTCGCGAGCGATGCGCCGACCCGTGAAGGATCGGCTGAGGTCTTCAAGCTTGCCGACGAGGAATCCGGTTTCTCGCGTCGTTCGCTCGTGCGGAACAGCCTCATCGGTGCGCTGATCGCATTCCCCCTGCCCGGAATCACGCTCTTGCGCGGTCTCGGCCCCCAGGATCGCGATCCGGTCGAGCTTGCCCACCACACGATGTGGACCGAGGGCGTGCGACTTGCGCGCGACCCTTCCGGTGTTCCGATCAAGGCCAGCGAAGTCACCATTGGTTCAGCGTTCCATGTGATTCCCGAAACCCTCAATCACGAGGACTTCGAGAAGATGACTCTCGATGAGCGCGGCGGCAGCGTTCACCTGCTCGACGCGAAGGCGAAAGCCATCGTGCTCCTGATGCGCCTGAACCAGGAGGATCTCCACGAGCTTCCGGAGCGCAAGGACTGGTCGTACGACGGCATTGTCGCCTACTCGAAGGTGTGCACGCACGTCGGATGCCCGGTGGCCCTGTACGAGCAGCATACGCACCACCTGCTGTGCCCCTGCCACCAGTCACAGTTCGATGTTTCGGAGCACGCGAAGGTGATCTTTGGGCCGGCGAAGCGTCCGCTTCCCCAGCTTCCCATCACCGTCGACGACGAGGGTTACCTCGTTGCGCAGAGCGATTTCCATGAACCCGTCGGCCCGAGCTTTTGGGAGCGCCTCAAGTGAGCAGCACTGTCACCGAAACCCCCGCGTCGAGCCAGCAGGCTCAGAACGGCTCGAGCCGCTTCACGGCTGCAGCCGCGAACTACATCGACGAGCGCACCAAGATCGGCGTGGCCGTCAAGGAGTTCGGCCGCAAGGTCTTCCCGGATCACTGGTCGTTCTTGCTGGGCGAAGTCGCGCTCTACAGCTTCGTAGTCATCCTGCTGTCGGGCACGTTCCTGACGCTCTTCTTCCAGGCATCGATGGTGGAGACCCATTACACGGGCCCCTACGTCCCGATGAAGGGTGTCGAAATGTCGGTGGCAATGGCCTCGACGCTCGACATTTCATTCTCGGTGCGGGGCGGCCTGCTCATGCGTCACGTGCACCACTGGGCGGCGCTGCTCTTCGTCGCCTCCATCGGCTTGCACATGCTCCGCATCTTCTTCACGGGAGCGTTCCGCAAGCCGCGTGAGCTCAACTGGGTGATCGGCTTCGTGCTCTTCATCCTCGCCATGGCAGAGGGCTTCACCGGCTACTCACTCCCCGACGACGTGCTTTCGGGCAACGGTCTGCGCATCATCGACGGCATCATCAAGGCCATTCCGGTGATCGGCACTTATCTGTCGTTCTTCTTCTTCGGTGGCGAGTTCCCGGGCACTGCGATCGTCGGCCGTCTCTACATGCTCCACATCATGGTGCTTCCAGCATTGGTGATCCTCTTCATCGCGCTGCACCTCGCGTTTGTGGTCATCCACAAGCACACCCAGTACCCCGGACCCGGAAAGACGCAGCAGAACGTCGTCGGTTTCCCGGTACTCCCGGTCTACGCAGCGAAGGCCGGCGGCTTCTTCTTCATCGTGTTCGGTGTGATCGTGTTGATCGCGTCACTGGTGGGAATCAACCCGATCTGGAACTACGGGCCGTACGACCCGTCTCCGGTGTCGGCCGGTACACAGCCCGACTGGTACATCGGCTTCGCCGACGGCATGCTCCGATTGGTGCCACCGGGTCTCGAAACCGAGTGGTTCGGTTACACCTGGTCGTGGAACATGCTGCTTCCGCTCGCGATCATCGGTCTGTTCATCGTCCTCGTCATGATCTACCCCTTCATCGAGGCGTGGGTCACCGGCGACAAGCGCGAGCACCACATCCTCGACCGTCCGCGCAACGCCCCGACCCGCACCGCAATCGGTGCGGCAGGCGTGACGTTCTACGCAGTGATGTGGGCCGGCGCGAGCTCCGACCTCATGGCGACGCACTTCCAGCTCTCCATGGAGGGCGTGATCCACGGACTGCAAGCGCTGCTGATTCTCGGGCCGATCTTCGCCTACCAGGTCGCGAAGCGCATCTGCATCGCCCTGCAGAAGAAGGACCGCTCGATCGCCCTGCACGGCTACGAGTCGGGTCGAATCGTGCGCATGCCCGGTGGCGAATTCGTCGAGGTGCACAAGCCGCTCGACGAGTATGAGTCGTGGCAGCTCGTGAGTTACCACGATTACGCTCCGCTGATGCTGCGCCCCAACGATGACGGTCGTATCCCCTTCTCGCAGCGGCTCCGCGCCGGCTTCAGCCGCTGGTTCTTCGAGGATCGCATTGTTCCGCCGAGCAAGGGCGAGATCGAACAGGGACATCACGAGGGCCACTAACCCCCTCTCGAGAACACAACACAATGCCCCGCAGGATTCTTCCTGCGGGGCATTGTGTTGTCCGGTGCGACGTTCTCCCAAAGGCTGCCGCTCCCCTCGGTCGAACTCGCCACGCACTACTGATTTCCTCTGGGAACTCCCCGATCCGGTGCTGAACGACGCCGCACAGCAGCTCCGCGAACGCGCAACGAAATCGAGCGGGTCGACCTTTCGAGACCAACCCTCCCCCGACCAATCTGCCGAATACTCAGACTCAGCAGGCTGTGAAGCCTCGCTCGGCCGACTCGCTGCCGCTATTCAACGTCTTAGCGCCGTCACCGAGCGTCATCTCAAAGGTGATTGCCGCCTCGAGGACCGCCACGCCCACACTTCCGTAGGCATGATGGAACTCAGTTCGCCCCCAAACATCTCGAAACGCCGTGAGAATCTCGAGAAGCGGCGCACGGAGTTCATCGATGTTCAGCACTGCCAGTGCCTGCGCAACGACGCTATGAGCAGCGCCCAGGGCATTTCTGCGGCGCGTGCCTCCCGCGTCACCGCGATCACCTGCGCGCTCCACAGGCATGTCCGTTCGCGCTCCGTCGACGGCACTGCTCTGTGCAAGGATGAGCTCGACCGCGGTACGGCAGCATTCACGAAACAACTCGTGCTTGTTCGAGAAATTGGCGTAAACGTGGGGCTGAGGCACACCCGCACGGGCGGCGATCGATGCCGTGGCGGCCCCATGAAAGCCAAAGAGGCCGAACTCAATGAGTCCGGCCTCGATGAGGCGCACGCGGTTCTCGCCGGGCCTTCTCCGAGCACGGCGCGCGTTCATGGTTATCCGAGCGCGAGGATCTTACGGTAGTGCTCGCCTACCGCTTCAAAGCCGCGGTGATTGTAGAAGGAGCCGAAGCGAGCCGTTGAAGCTGATAGCTGGCGCACTCCTCGTCCCATGCAGTAGTGCTCGTTCGCCTGCATCAGTCGATCACCGACGCCATGCCCACGCGACCCCTCGTCAACAACGATCTCTTGCAGGTGGGCGGTCAGACCCGGAGCATGCAGCAGACGGGAGACCGTCATCAGGGAATACCCGACAACCGCGCCGTCGAGCTCAGCAATGAAGAGAACGTTGGCCTCTTGGTCGCGATGCCGCAGCACGTTGTCATAGGCAACCGAGAACTCGTCGCGTCCGATGGGCTCGCGGCCGGTGGTGAACTGCCGCGCAAGCCCGAAGACTGCTGCGTCGTCGTCACCGCGACCACGACGAATGATGATGCTCAAACCGTGCCGTCCTTAACGCGCGAAGTTGCCGCGGTAGTACTCGTATACCCAGCCGATCACGGCGACGAGCACGATCGGAAGTGACAGGAATGCCAACCAGAAGTCGAATCCGACGCACAACCCGAGAATGACGAGCGCGGCGCCGAAGGCCAACACGATCGGCCACCAGCTCCACGGGCTGAACTCGCCGAGCTCGGGATCCCCATCGTCGATATCCGAGTCGTCGCGGTCTTCCACGAGCACGCCGCCCTGCTTGCGCTGAACAAGCATGAGATAAGAGGCGATGAAGCCGGTAAGTCCGCCCGAGAGCAGGATCGCGGTCGAACCCACCCACTCGACGTACCCGTGCTCGATCAGATTCCACACCGTGTACACCGCTGCAAGGAGCACCATGTAGACGGTTAGGATCCAGAAGATGACGATGTTCGATTTCATAACTCGTTACTCCTCAGCTCACTGTTTCTCAGCGAGCTCGCGCTCGGTCTGCCGCACCGGTTGTTCCACGCCGGTGATCTCGGGGTGATTGAGATCGAAGGCCGGCGACTCCGAGCGGATGCGCGGGATCGACGTGAAGTTGTGGCGGGGCGGCGGGCAGGAGGTCGCCCATTCGAGCGAGCGACCGTAGCCCCAGGGATCGTCCACGGTAACCTTCGGCGCACGACGCGCGGTGATGTACACGTTCAGCAGGAACGGGATCATCGAAGCGCCGAGGATCATCGCGCCGACAGTGGAGAGCTGGTTACCCCACGTGACGCCGTCCGACGGGAGGTACGTGTAGTAGCGGCGCGGCATTGCCATGACCCCGAGCCAGTGCTGGACCAGGAAGGTGGTGTGGAAGCCGATGAAGAGCACCCAGAAGTGAATCTTGCCGAGCCGCTCGTCGAGCAGCTTTCCGGTCCACTTCGGCCACCAGAAGTAGAACCCGGCGAACATCGCGAAGACGACCGTGCCGAACACCACGTAGTGGAAGTGCGCCACAACGAAGTAGGTATCCGAAAGGTGGAAGTCGAGTGCAGGCGATGCCAAGATGACGCCGGTCAGGCCGCCGAACACGAATGTCACGAGGAAGCCGATCGACCACAGCATGGGGGTCTCGAAGGTGATCGAGCCACGCCACATCGTGCCGAGCCAGTTGAAGATCTTGACGCCCGTGGGCACCGCGATCAGCATCGTCATCAGCGCGAAGAACGGGAGCAGAACGGATCCGGTCACGTACATGTGGTGCGCCCACACTGTCATCGAGAGCGCTGCGATCGCAATGGTCGCGTAGATCAGAGTCTTGTACCCGAAGATTGGCTTCCGGCTGAAGACCGGGAAGATCTCAGAAACGATTCCGAAGAACGGGAGCGCGATGATGTAGACCTCGGGATGTCCGAAGAACCAGAACAGGTGCTGCCAGAGGATGGCACCGCCCTCGCCGTTGTAGACCTGAGCGCCGAATATGCGATCTGCCGCGAGCGCGAAGAGTGCAGCTGCAAGAACCGGGAAGACGAGCAGCACGAGGATCGAGGTGATCAGCGTGTTCCATGTGAACACCGACATGCGCCACATGGTCATTCCCGGAGCGCGCATGGTGATGATCGTCGTGATGAAATTCACGCCGCCCATGATCGTGCCGAAGCCAGAGAACGCGAGGCCGAGAACCCAGAGATTGCCGCCAACTCCAGGAGAGTAGGTCATATCCGAGAGCGGCGCGTATGCGAACCAGCCGAACGACGCCGCACCCTGGGGGGTGAGGAATCCACCGACCGCGATGAGCGACCCGAAGGTGTACAGCCAGAAGGCGAACGCATTGAGTCGCGGGAAGGCGACGTCGGGTGCACCGATCTGGAGCGGCATGATCACGTTGGCGAACCCGGAGAACAGCGGAGTTGCGAACATCAGCAGCATGATCGTGCCGTGCATGGTGAACAGCTGGTTGTACTGCTCCTTGGTCGCGACGACCTCAAGACCGGGAGCGAACAGCTGCGCGCGGATCACGAGAGCCATCAGGCCGCCGATCAGGAACCACACGAAGGAGCTGATCAGGTACATGTACCCGATCACCTTGTGGTCCGTGGAAGTTATCCACGAGACAATGACATTGCCCTTCTTCATCTTCTGCTATCCCTCGTTACTCGTTCTGAGCCTTGGCCTGGTCACTCTGGAAGTGTTCCTGGTTCGGGTTGTATTCCTCGGGCACCAGACCGGTGTTGCCGGCCTCGCGGAGCGACGCGATGTATGCGTCATACTCGTCCTGCTCGACGACCTTGACCTCGAACAGCATCATGGAGTGGTACTCGCCGCAGAGCTCTGCGCACTTGCCCATGAAGGTTCCGGTTTTGGTCGGTGTGAAGCTCATGTAGTTGGTCTGACCCGGGATCATGTCCTTCTTGTACAAGAACTCGACCACCCAGAAGGAGTGGATGACGTCACGGGTCTCGAGACGAATCTCGGTCGTCTGATCGACGGGAAGGTAGAGCACAGGCATAGTGTCGGCCTCGGCCTCACCATCGTCATCGGTCTGCACCTGCACGCCCTGGAAGTAGACGTCCTCATCGACATAGTTGAAGTCCCAGGACCACCGCTTGCCTACGACCTCGACAACGTTTTCGGGGTTGTCATAGCGCGCCTCGATCTTGCTCTGCTCCTGCGCGGTGAACGCGAAGAAGCCGATGACGAGGATCACGGGAACGATGGTGAAGAACGTCTCGATCGGCATGTTGTAGCGCAGCTGCACGGGAAGCCCGGTCTGGCCTTTGCGGCGGCGATAGGCGATGGTCGCCCAGATGATCAGTCCCCAGGTGACCACGCCGACGGCGAGCAGGACGATCCAGGACGTGACCCACAGGCCGGTCACCCCATCCGTGTGGTTCGTGGCCCCTTCGGAGCCCGCGGGAAGAAATCCCCGCTGCTGCTCCGGGGTACAGCCCGCCAGTACCAGCGCTGCGGAGAGCGCCACCGGGGCTGCGACCCATTTCATTCGACGATTGGAACGCACCGCATACCTTTCGAAAACGTTGTTTCGCCGCACGCATGCGAACGAAGCTGATGACTCCCTGACAGCTTAGCGCGAACGCGACCGTTCCCCGAACCACGGACGGGTGTCGCGAAATCCGGTCTGACGAGGCGCGGCGCGAGCTCGTTCAGCTGAAGCTGTCGCCGCAGGCGCAGCTTCCCTGAGCGTTGGGGTTATCGATCGTGAAGCCCTGCTTCTGGATCGTATCTTCGAAGTCGATGGTCGCTCCGTTGAGGTACGGGATGCTCATCATGTCGACGACGACGCCGACACCATCGAAATTCACCACGGCGTCGTTCTCGAGCTCGCGCTCGTCGAAGAAGAGCTGATAGATCAGGCCGGAGCAGCCGCCCGGCTGCACCGCGATGCGGAGACGCAGGTCGTCGCGACCCTCCTGTGCGAGGAGGCTGCGCACCTTCTCGCGCGCGTTCTCGCTCAGCTGCACGCCGTGCGCCTGCTCGGCCGTGGTCGAAGCGCCCTCTGGTGCGATCGTGTCGGTGCTCATCTGTAACTCCTTGCTCACGTCGTGATCGTTCGCGTGCCAGTCTACCGCCCGGGCGAGGCGGGAACCGGCCTCAAGTCGCGGTACGCTAGAAGTCTTCGGCGGACGCCGAGCAGGGTGGCGCGCACAGCGTCGGAAACGGGAGGATCTGCGTGGCTCAGAAGGGCGCTGCGAACGAGCAGGGTGCAACGGACGGCAGCGAGGCCGTCGTCGGAAAGGGACGCCCGACGCCCTCGCGGAAGCAGGCGGAGGCCGCGAACGCCCGCCCGATCGTCGGCTCCCGCGACAAGGCCGCGATCAAGGAGCAGCGCCGCCAGCAGGCCGAGCTGCGTGAGCGCGCTCGCGTCGGCATGATGCAGGGAGACGAGCGCTTTCTCGGCCCGCGCGACAGAGGCCCGCAGCGTCGCTTCGTGCGCGATTACGTCGATGCTCGGTGGAACGTGGGCGAGATGCTGATCCCGATGATGCTCGTGGTGCTCGTCATGACGTTCATTCCGGGCACGGTGCAGGTCATCAGCCTGTTCGTCATCTGGGCGTTCGTGGGGCTCGCCGTGCTCGATGCGGTATTCCTGGGGGCCCGTCTCAAGCGCAAGCTGTCGGAGAAGTTCGGTGAGGATCGCGTGCAGCCCGGATTCCGCTGGTACGCCGCGATGCGCGCATTCCAGTTCCGTCCGCTCCGCGCCCCCAAGTCCGTGGTGAAGCGCGGAGCCTTCCCGAGTTAACGCCTTCCGGCGGGCGCGCCGCTCCCCCGGAATCCGGCGCGCCTCAGCCCGCGGTTGACGCTCCGCGCCCACAAGGGGCCGGCATAGACGAACGCCGTGTAGCCCTGCACCAGTGTTGCTCCCGCCCGCAGGCGTTCGAGCACGTCGAATGCACTCTCAACACCACCGACTGCGATGACGCAGAAGTCGGGATCCGGTTCGACGGCGCGGATTCGACGAAGCACATCGAGCGACCGATCCCGCAGCGGCTCGCCCGAGAGGCCACCCGCACCGATCCGAGCGATCTCTGCCTCCGAGGCGCGCAAGTTGTCACGCGACACCGTCGTGTTGGTCGCGATGATCCCGTCGAGGCCCACCCTCCGGGCGAGCGCGACGATCCCGTCGATCTGCTCGTCCTCCATGTCGGGGGCGATCTTGACGAGCAACGGCGTCTGACCTGCAGCCTCGCGCACCGCGGCCAGCAATGGTTCGAGCAACTCGAGCTCTTGCAGACCCCGCAGGCCAGGAGTGTTCGGTGAACTGACGTTGACGGCGAGGTAGTCGGCGATCGGAGCCAGTCGCTGCGTGCTCCACACGTAATCCGCCACCGCGTCCTCGACCTCGGTGACACGGCTCTTGCCGATGTTCACGCCGATCACGGGGCGCCGGCGACTCAGGCGAGCGCGTTCGATACGCGGAACCGCGGCGGCTGCGCCCTCGTTGTTGAACCCCATCCGATTCACCAAGCCTCGATCGTCGACGAGGCGGAACATGCGCGGCTTCGGATTGCCCTTCTGCGCATATCGGGTGAGCGTACCGACCTCGACGTGTCCGAAACCCAGTTCCGCGAGACCGGCGATGGCGGTCGCATTCTTGTCGAAGCCCGCCGCCAATCCGAAGGGGCTCGGGAACGTCGTACCGAGGGCTCGCACGCGCAGCGACGGATCTGGCCCGCACAGACGACGAACGATTCCTCCCGCGAGCGGAACGGCCTGAATGACTCGGAATGCCCAGTGGTGAGCGGATTCCGGGTCCATCCGTCGCAGCACGGTCGTGAAGAGCATCGGGTACCAGCGCATTGCGGTCACGCTTCCTGATCTGCGTCGGAGCGATCGCTGCGTGCAGCGGATCCGCTCGGGCGGGTGCGGAGTTCTTCGATCGCGGAGTCGAAGTCGGCGAGAGACTCGAACGCCTGGTAGACGCTGGCGAAACGCAGATACGCGACCTCGTCGAGCTTGCGCAGATGCGGCAGGATCGCCAGCCCGATCTCATTGGCATCGAACTGCGCGATACCGCTCGATCTGACCGACTCCTCGACCTGCTGTGCGAGTACCGCGAGGTCGGCCTCGGTGACCGGGCGTCCCTGGCAGGCTTTGCGCACGCCGCTCATGACTTTCTCACGGCTGAACGGCTCGACGACGCCCGAGCGCTTGATCACTGTCAGGCTGGCGGTCTCGGTCGTCGTGAATCGGCGTCCGCACTCGGGGCATTGGCGGCGGCGGCGCACCGAGAGCCCGTCGTCGGCGGTTCGAGAGTCGATGACGCGAGAATCGGGGTGTCGGCAAAACGGGCAATGCATCAGCCGCGCTCCCTTCGGGTTTCGAATCGTGCGCTCACGGCGTCACCGTGAGCCGGCAGGCCTTCCGCCTGAGCGAGGACCTGAAGCGGCCCGGCGACGTCGCTCAGTGCATCGTGGTCGTACCTGACGATCTGCTGAGGACGCAGGAAGGTGTGCGCACCGAGGCCTGCTGCGAATCGCGCGGTGCCGCCCGTCGGCAATACGTGATTGGAGCCTGCGAGGTAGTCTCCGAGGCTCACCGGCGTGTACCCGCCGACGAAGATCGCGCCGGCGTCGGTGATGTCCGCGAGCACTGACTCGTCATCCCGGGTCTGAATCTCGAGGTGTTCCGGCGCATAGGCATTGCTCACGGCACTCGCCGCGTGCAGATCGTCGACGAGTATGATCGCCGACTGCTGCCCGGAGAGCGCCTCCGCCACGCGACCGGCGTGGCGGGTGCCGGCAGCACGCGTCGCGATCTCGCGCGCCACCTCCTGCGCGAACTCCTCAGAGTCGGTGACGAGCACCGAAGCGGCGGCCTCATCGTGCTCGGCCTGACTGATGAGATCGGCGGCGACGTAACCCGGCTGTGCCGATTCGTCGGCGATCACCAGAATCTCAGTGGTCCCGGCTTCAGCATCGATCCCCACCAGACCAGTCACTACGCGCTTGGCCGCTGCGACGAATACGTTGCCCGGGCCCGTCACGACATCGACCGCGTCGAGGTCGATCTCGGGAACTCCATGGGCGAATGCGGCGATAGCCCCGGCTCCCCCGATGGCGTAGACCTCGGTGATGCCGCAGAGAGCGGCAGCCCACAGCACAGCGGGGTGCGGGAGACCGGAGTTGTCGGCCTGCGCGGGCGACGCGAGCGCAAGACTCGGCACGCCCGCAACCTGCGCGGCAACTGCGTTCATCACGACTGATGAGGGGTAGGCCGCCTTGCCGCCCGGCGCGTACAGGCCGACACGGGTGACCGGCTGCCAGCGCTGCCGAATGACCGCTCCATCGGCGAGTCGCGTCACCTGCTCGGCGGGCACCTGGGCCGACGAGCCCTGGCGCAATCGCGCGATGAGCTCTCGCAGCGCTCCTTCGACCTCCGGCGGGCAGTTGCGCAGTGCGTCCGTCACACTCTCGCTCGGAACGCGCAACTGATGCCCCTCGACGCGATCGAAATCGCGCGCCTGTTCCCGCAGCGCCGCTTCGCCGCGTTCCGCGACGTCGGCGATGAGCGGGCGCACCCGCTCCACCGCGATTTCAGCACTGACCGCTGCACGCGGCACGAGTCTGAGGAGTTCGTTTCGGAAGAGCGCGCGGCCCCGGAGATCGATCGTTCGCATCACCCGACCAGTCTACTGAGGCAGCCGGACCTCACATCGCGGGCCCGGAATGTCATGCTTGCGCAACGAGCACCCCGAACCACACCAGTTCGCGCACTCCAGTCACCAGCGCCTCGCGCGCGGCCGAGGCGTCGACCTCCAGCAGTGTCGCGAGCGCGTCGGCGATCTGCCCGAGCGAGAGTTCGCCGTCGCACGCGCCAACGGCCGCCGCGAGCAGGGTGTCAGCCGCGATCCGCCTCGCAATGGGGCGCGCCGTCTCCAGCGTGATGCGGCGCGGCGCCTCTTCCCCCGGCTGGTGCTCGCGAATCTCCACGACAGCACGGTCGAGCACCCACCGGGTGTCGAGCATCTCGCCCGATGACATGCGCGCCGTCGCTGCACCCGTTTCGAAGGCGAGCTGCAGCGCGTTCCCGAGTCCATTCGCATCGGCGAACGCTCCTACGGCCGTATCGAGGTGCACCACCGGTGCTGCCTGCGCATCGGCTGTGGCGCGCTGCACCCGTACAGACCCCAGACCGATGGCCGTGATCCTGCGCTGCGCGAAATCGTCGATCCACGCCGCCAGCAGCCGCTCGAATTCGACATCGCCCGGTCGGACTCCGCCGTCGCGCACCCACGTCTCGGCGTAGCTCGCGGGTTCGACGCGGTCGCGCTCGATCACCCAGGCGTTCAGCACACCCGCCGAGGCTGCCGCCGTGCCGATCCAGTGCGATACGCGGTTGAGTCCGTTCGAACCCCAGGGCGACTCCCAGTTCGCGAGGCAGAGCAGAGTACCGCCCACACGCAGCAGTGCCGGCCCGGTTTCGATCACCGATTGGGCAAGCGCATCCCCAGTTCGGCCGCCATCGCGGTACTCGTATACCGGAGCCTCTCCAGAACGCGGCGTGATGACGAATGGCGGGTTCGACAGGATGAGATCAAAACGGTCTTCGGCGACGGGCGAGAACAGATCGCCCGGGCGAAACTCGATCCGATCGCCGACGCCGTTCAGTCGCGCATTCATGCGCGCGAACTCGAGCGCGCGCTGCGAGATGTCGGTCGCGATGACACGTGTTGCGTGGCGCGTCAGGTGCATCGCGACAATGCCGCAGCCGGTGCCGAGGTCGAGCGCTGCGTCGACCGGGGCCGTCGGTGCTTGCGCGATCAGCGATCGAGTGGCTCCTCCGACGCCCATCACATGATCCGCGCGAGCGGGCCCCCGTCGCAACTGGTCGTCGAGGTCGGAGAGCACCAGCCAGTGCTCATCGACCGAGAGACGCACCGGGTTCAGCGACCACGCGGCGCTGAACCGATCCTCGCCCTCGGGCCGGCCCGGCACCGCGTGCACGAGTCCGAGTTCACCGGCGCCCGCGGCCGTCAATTGAGGCAATGCGGCGTCGAGCTCGGTCGACGTGACGTGAGATCCGAGCAGGAAGCATCGGACGAGGATCGCGCGCGCATCGTTCTCCCGACCGGCGATGGCGCGTAGCGCGGGCGCGAAGACGCCGCGCTGTCGGGCGCTGTCGGCCGTATCCCCCAGGAGCTCGGCAACGGACTCGACGGAGAGCTCGGCGACGGAGAGATCAGCGCGAAGGCGGTCGATGAGTTCTGCATGCACTCGCCCAGCGTAGTCGCAGACCGGGCTCACGTGCGTGGAATCGAGCACGGTCTGCGGGTGCTACGCGAAAGCTCGGTCGTGAGCCGTGACCGGGCTGGGAAGCACGGTTGCGCCGGTGAGATACTGATCGACTGAAGCGGCGACCGCACGCCCCTCAGCGATGGCCCACACGATCAGTGATTGCCCCCTGCCGGCGTCGCCCGCGACGAAGACGCCCGGCAGGCCGGTTGCATAGTTGCGGTCCCGTTCGAACGCCCCGCGCTGCGAACGCTCCAGTCGATGCGCCGGATCCTCGATCTCCTCGGGTCCGGTGAAGCCCATGGCGATGAGCACGAGATCTGCATCGAGCAGCTGCTCGGTGCCGGCCACGGGCACGCGCCCCTCCTCGGTAAATCCAGTCTCCGCCACGCGCAAGCCGGTAACCTCCCCGCGATCGTTGCTGACGAACTCGACGGTCGAGGCGAGGTAGCGCCGCTCGCCGCCCTCTTCGTGCGAGCTCGACACCTCGAAGAGGGTCGGATGCACGGGCCACGGCTGGCCTGTCGTGCGAAACTCTGACGGTTTTTCGCCGATCGCGAGGTTTGTGACCGACGCGGCGCCCTGGCGGTGCGCCGTTCCGATGCAGTCGGCTCCGGTGTCGCCGCCGCCGATGACGATGACCCGCTTGTCAGCCGCGTCGAAGGGTGTCGCTGCAAGAGCTCCTGACTGCACTCGGTTCGATGCCGCGAGGAAGTCCATAGCCGGGAGGATCCCGGCGTACTCGCGTCCCGGCAATGGCAGATCCCGCGCGACCGTCGCACCGGTCGCGACGACAACAGCGTCATAGCGCCGCCGCAGCTCGCTCCATGACATGTCGCGACCGATCTCGATCCCGCAGCGGAACCGAGTGCCCTCTGCCTTGAGCTGCTCGATACGGCGTACTACGAGACTCTTCTCCAGCTTGAAATCGGGAATCCCGAAGCGCAGCAGCCCTCCCGGTTCCTCATCGCGCTCGTACACCGCGACCGTGTGCCCGGCTCGCGTGAGCTGCTGCGCAGCTGCGAGACCGGCCGGCCCCGACCCGACCACCGCGACCGTCTTTCCGGTGAGACGCGACGGCGGCTGCGGCACCACCCAACCGTTCATGAATGCCTGATCGATGATGCTGTTCTCGATCTGCTTGATCGTAACCGCGGGCTGGTTGATGCCGAGTACGCACGCCGATTCGCAGGGGGCCGGGCATGCCCGACCCGTGAACTCGGGGAAATTGTTCGTCGCGTGCAGCCGCTCGATGGCTTCCCGTTCGCGGCCTCGGAACATCAGGTCGTTCCATTCAGGAATCAGATTGCCCAACGGGCAGCCCTGATGGCAGAACGCGACTCCGCAATCCATGCAGCGCGATGCCTGCTTGGCGACGAGCTTTGGATCGGCAGGGTCGACGACCTCGCTCCAGTCCTTCAATCTGAGTGCGATCGGCCGCTTCGGGGCGAGCTCGCGCTCGCGAACCTTCAGGAATCCGCGGGGATCAGCCATGAGTCGCCTCCAAGATTTCGGACCAGACACGGTCGCCGTCGGGATCGATGCCCTGTTCGCCGGCGCGCACTCGAATCTCGAGTACGCGCGAGTAGCCACGCGGGATCAGACGCGTAAAGCGGGCAAATGTGCCCTCAGGATCACGCTCGATACTCTCGAGCAGATCGGCCGCGATACTCGAACCGGTCTGCTCGAAGTGGCGCTTCACCAGTTCGACGATCTTCGCCCGCAGAGCTGCTTCCTCTCCAGTGGGAACAGCGGGACTGGGAACAGCGGGACTGGCAACAGCGGCACTGGCAACCGCGGGGCTGGCAACAGCGGCACTGGCAACCGCGGAGCTCGGTGCACGGTGGCCGGGCTCTGCCGCTCCGCCGAACCGCTGCAGCATCAGTGATCCCGAAGCGAGCTCGGCCGAGTTGACGTGAGCCGGATCGAGATCCAATACGACCGCCTCACCGCCCGACATGCCGGCGCCGATGTTGCGTCCCGTCGGTCCCAGGATGAGCGCGAAGCCGCCGGTAAAGTACTCGAGCGCGTGGTCGCCGGTTCCCTCGACAACGGCGATCGCGCCCGATCCGCGAACGAGGAACCGCTCGCCGACCACGCCGGCGATCCAGAGCAACCCGCTGGTCGCCCCGTATCCGATGACATTGCCGGCGATCACGTTGCCCGACGCCGGGTGCCCCGCATCAGGATGCGGTTTGATCACCACTTCGCCGCCCGACAGCCCCTTTCCGACGTAGTCGTTGGCGTCACCCGCGAGACGCAGCGTGATGCCGGCCGGCAAGAACGCCCCGAGCGACTGTCCGGCCGATCCCGTGAGCGTGATGTCGATCGTCTCCGGCGCGAGTCCCTCTGCACCGTACCGCTGGGTCACCTCATGGCCGAGCATCGTGCCGACCGCCCGATCGATGTTGCGAATCGGGAGATCGATGAGCACCGGCTCCCGGCGCTCGAGCGCATCGGTCGCCATCCTGATGAGCCCGCCATCGAAATGCGCGTCGAGCTCGTGGTCCTGGTCCCGGCCGTGCCGACGCGGCTCCCCCTCGGCGAACACCGGGCCCCGCAGTACCGGGGTGAGATCGAGACCGGAAGCCTTCCAGTGCGAGATCGCATCGTCGACGTCGAGCGCAGAGGTGTCGCCCACCGCCTCGTCGATCGAGCGGAACCCGAGCGACGCGAGAATCTCGCGCACCTCCTCGGCGATGAAGCGGAAGAAGTTCACGACGTGCTCGGCCTGTCCCGTGAATCGGGAGCGCAGTTCGGGATTCTGCGTCGCCACGCCCACCGGGCAGGTGTCGAGGTGACAGACGCGCATCATGATGCACCCGGACACGACGAGCGGGGCCGTTGCGAACCCGTACTCCTCGGCTCCCAGCAGCGCCGCGATGACGACGTCGCGGCCGGTCTTCAGCTGGCCGTCGGCCTGCAGTACGACCCGCTCGCGGAGCCCGTTGAGCATCAGCGTCTGCTGCGCTTCGGCCAGGCCGAGTTCCCACGGCGATCCTGCGTGCTTCAGCGAGTTCATGGGGCTCGCACCCGTGCCGCCGTCGTGCCCCGACACCAGGATGACATCGGAGAGCGCCTTCGCGACGCCGGCCGCCACCGGGCCGATGCCGCTCTGCGCGACCAGTTTCGTGCTGATGCGCGCGGCAGGATTCGCTCGCTTCAGGTCGAAGATGAGCTGCTTCAGGTCTTCGATCGAGTAGATGTCGTGGTGGGGCGGAGGCGAGATCAGGCCCACGCCCGGCGTCGCGTGCCGGGTGCGCGCGATCCACGGATACATCTTCGTCGGCGGAAGCTGGCCGCCTTCGCCCGGCTTTGCCCCCTGGGCGAGCTTGATCTGAATCTCATCGGCATGCGTCAGGTACATCGAAGTGACGCCGAAGCGGCCGGAGGCGACCTGCTTGATGGCGCTGCGCCGTTCCGGGTCGAGCAGGCGATCTTCAGCTTCGCCGCCCTCACCCGTATTCGATTTCGCGCCGAGGCGGTTCATCGCGATGGCGAGCGTCTGATGCGCCTCGGGCGAGATCGAGCCATAGCTCATCGCGCCCGTTGAAAATCGCTTGACGATCTCAGAGACGGGCTCGACCTCGTCGAGCGGCACCGGAGGCCGCTGCGGCGCGAAGCGGAACAGCCCGCGCAGCGTCATCAGTCGTTCCTGCTGCTCGTTGACCCGCTCGGTGTACGCCGTGAAGATGTCTCGGCGCCCGGTGCGCGTCGCGTGCTGCAGCCGGTAGATCGTCTCGGGGTCGAACAGGTGCGGTTCTTCCCCGCGGCGCCACCGGTACTCACCGCCGGTCTCGAGCTTGCGGTGCGCGTTCGCTGCGGGATCGTCGGGGTACGCCGCACGGTGTCGGGCGGCGACCTCTGCGGCGATGACATCGAGGCCGACACCTCCCAACCGCGACGTGGTGCCGGTGAAGTACCGATCGACGAGCTGCTGGGCGAGTCCGATCGCCTCGAAGGTCTGCGCGCCGCAGTAGGAGGCGACCGTCGAGATGCCCATCTTGCTCATCACCTTGAGCATGCCCTTGCCGAGCGCCTTGATGAGCCCGGCGATGGCCTCGTCCTCCGACACGCCGGGGATCGACCCATCGCGCACGAGGAGACCGACGGTCTCCATCGCGAGATACGGATTGACCGCAGCCGCTCCGTATCCGATCAGCGCTGCGACGTGGTGCACCTCGCGCACGTCGCCCGCCTCGGCGACCAGGGCGACGCGCATGCGCAGCCCCTCGCGAATGAGATGGTGATGCACCGCTGACACGGCGAGGAGCGACGGCACGGGGGCGAGATCCTTGTTCGAATCGCGGTCGGAGAGGATCAGGAACTCAGCGCCGGCCTCGATAGCGGCGCTGGCTTCAAGGCACATCGCCTCCAGGCGATCGGCGAGGCCGCGGGCACCCGAATCGACCTGGTAGAGACCGCGGAGCGTGACAGCGCGCTCACGTTCGGGGTCGTCACCGAAGTGCTGAATGCGCGCGAGCGCATCATTGTTGATCACCGGGAAATCGAGGATCACCTGACGTGCGTGCTCCGCTGACTGACTGAGCAGGTTCTCCTGCGGTCCCATTCCGGCGCGCAGGCTGGTGACGAGCTCTTCTCGCAGCGCATCGAGCGGCGGATTCGTGACCTGCGCGAACTGCTGAACGAAGTAGTCGAAGACGAGGCGCGGCCGATCCGAGAGGGCTGCGATCGGGGTGTCCGTTCCCATCGCTGCGAGTGGTTCGATCCCGTCGTGAGCCATGGGCATCAGCAGTACGCGCAGTTCCTCCTCGGTGTAGCCGAACGTGCGCTGACGCCGTTCGATCGACGCCGGCGGATGCACGAGGTGCTCGCGCTCGGGCTGCTCGGAGAGTCGAATGCGGCCCTCGGCGAGCCACTCTCCCCACGGTGCGGACGCTGCGAGCTCCGACTTCACTGCATCATCGTCGCGGATCGCGCCCGTCTCGAGATCTACGGCGAGCATGCGGCCAGGCTGGAGCCTGCCGCGTCGCACGACGCGATCCGGCGCGATGTCGAGCACGCCGGTTTCGCTCGCGATGACGAGCACACCGTCGGAAGTCACCAGGAAGCGACCCGGGCGCAGCCCGTTGCGGTCGAGCAGGGCGACGAGTTCTCGGCCGTCGGTCGCGATCATCGCGGCGGGACCATCCCACGGCTCCATGATGAGCGAGTGGTACTCCAGGAAATCGACGAGAGCCGGCTGCATGCCCGGTTCCGCTTCCCACGCCTCGGGCACCATCATCGCCAGCGCGTGCGGCAGCGTTCGCCCGGCCATCACGAGCAACTCCAGCACTTCGTCGAAGCTCGCCGAGTCGCTGCCTCCCACCGAGCAGATGGGGAGCAGCGGCTCGATGTCGCCCAGTTGATCGGAGGCGAGCTGTGCCTCGCGGGCGCGCATCCAGTTGCGGTTGCCGCGCACCGTATTGATCTCCCCGTTGTGCGCCACCAGTCGCAACGGTTGCGCGAGATGCCACGACGGGAACGTGTTCGTCGAGTACCGAGAGTGCACGATCGCGAAGCGGCTCATGAATCGCGGATCCGAGAGCTCGATGTAGAAGCCGGGCAGCTGCAGCGTCGTGACCATGCCCTTGTAGACGATGGTTCGCGCGCTCAGCGACGGCAGATAACTGCCCGTCTCGTGCTGCACGCGCTTGCGGGCGCGGAACGCGCGCCGTTCGAGTTGGTCGGCCGAGAGCGTCACGCCCGCAGCCGGCACGAGCACAAGTTGTTCGATGACGGGGCTCGCGACTCGAGCGCTCTCGCCGAGCACCTCCGGGCGCACGGCGACGGGACGCCAGGCGAGCACCGACAAGCCCTCTTCTGCAGCGATCGCGGCGATGCGGTACTGGGTTGCTCGTCGCTCGGTCGACGCCTGCGGGAGAAATGCGAGCCCGGCGGCGTACCCACCGGGTTCGGGGAGACGCAGGCTCGGATCGAGGCGCGCGAGTTCTTCACGGATCAGCGCATCCGGAATATCGCTGAGGATTCCCGCGCCGTCGCCCGTTCCGGCATCGGAACCGACCGCGCCCCGGTGCTCGAGGTGCTCCAGTGCGTCCAGCGCCATCTCGATGATGCTGTGACTCGCCTCGCCCGTGAGGGCGACGACCGAAGCGAGCCCGCAAGCGTCGCGTTCGTCCGCGGGATCGTACAGCCCGACAGGGGCGGGGAGGGCCGACCCTGGCATGGCGGAAACCATCGGGTGGGAATTCGGCGAGCGCTGCGGCATCGTCGTCCTCTCGATCGACGGGACGACGGCGGTACGGCGGTCCCGGTGCGAATGCGCGCTGCACGAGATGAGACCGGAGGCGCTCGCGTCGGCAGGGCGATGACTGAGCTCTGAATGTAGCACTCCGTTTCTTCGGTGAAACGAAGAGGCGTGCGCACTTTGTTCCCCGCATTCGGAGACGCGCCACGGAAAGCCGAATTTATGACGGAAGTTGTTGACTTTTGCCGCAGACGACTTCTGCGTGAAACGTTCTCGAAACAATTCGCTGTGCGCCCCACCTCACGGAACGCAGAACGCGGTGTTCGATAATCGGATTCGGCACCCTGCACCGCTCACATATCGAACACCGCGTCATCGTTCACGCGCGACGCGGGGTCAGCTCTCAGTGGCAAAGCTCCGCGTGTCTCCGACCAGGCGCGTGTAATCGCTCGGAACGGGGTCGACCGCTGCGCGCGCCACCTCTGCGGCAAACTCCGAGACGTTGTAGAGCCTGCCGGCCTCTTCCCGCCGAGCCTCGATAGCGCCGGGGTTCAGACGATTCAGCAGGGTCGCTGTGACCGTACCCTCGATCATGTCGCCTGAGACGACCGTGAAGCCGATCCCGCGTGCGGCGAGATCGGGAATGAGCTCGCGGAGCGCGTCCTCACCCGCCCGTTTCGACTCCGCGACGGGCACGTATTCGGGCATCGTGGGGGTGGTTCGGATGAAATGGGCCTGGTGACTCGTGACGAAGACCACGCGCGAGCCCTCACCCATGAGCGGCAACGCCGCGTCGAGCACGGAGAGTTGCGCGTCACGATTGAGTCGCAGCGCGTAGTCCTCGCCCATATTGCTCTCCATGCCGCCGGAGGCGTTGAGCACCAGGATGTCGAGTCCGCCGAACTCCTCCCGCACTGCCGCCATCATGGCCTGCACGGAATCCGGGTCGGTCAGATCTGCACCTTGCACGAGCGCCCGCACCCCGAGCTCCCGGAACTCAGCCGCGAGCTTCTCGGCGCGCGGCGCCTTGTTGCGGAAGTTGACGACCACGTCCGCACCCGCCTGCGCGAAGTAGCGCGCAGTGTCGGCACCGACGCCGCGAGATGATCCCGTGACGAGCGCGCGGCGGCCGGCGAGGCTGCCGGGTTCGAGAATCTGGGTCACATGTACTCCTCAATCGTGGTGATAATCGTCGTCCCAGGGTACTGGACGGCCAGCTGTTGCCCAGGTCGGGGCTATCGCCGGGGCACCGCAGGCGGGTACCCTGCAAGAGGAGGCAAGGCGCCCCGGCAACGTGGGCGTCAGACATGAGGGGGTTCCACATGGCCGATCGAACACTCCGCGGGACGCGCATCGGCGCGACCAGTTTGCAGGGTGAAGAAGGCGTCGAGCTTTCCCCCCGCCGTTCAGTCGAGTACCTCACGGACCGCGGGGTCCGATTCACGATCATGTTCGACGCTGATGCCGAACCCCCCGCCGAATGGGTGGATCAGAAGAGCGGCGAGGTCGGATTCCTGGACGACGAGGCGGGCCGCGCCGCGAGGGCCGAGTTCGAGGAGAAAGAGTCGTCACAGCGCACTCCGTGGGACATGCTCATCGAGCGCCGCAGCCGCGAGGAGCTCGAGGAGCTGCTCGAGGAGCGCCTCCGTCTCCTGCGATCCCGCCGCGGCTCCGGTCAGTAGGCCCCTGGGGGCCGGGCGATTTCGATATCGGCGCGCGGCCTACTCCCGGGGGCGACCGCGTCGAGCGCTGACGAGACCGATGATCCCGCTTCCGAGCCCGAGCACCCCGATGGCGGTGACCAGCGTAGCGAGGGTGGCACCGAAACGGAGCGCCGGGGTGAGCCCGGAGACCAGCGGAACCTCGGCGACCATCGCGTCCCGCGTGAACGGCGTGAGCGAAGCGAGCTCCCGGCCATCCGGGGCGACAACGGCGCTCGTGCCGACCGTGGAGTCGTTCACCAGGGCCCGACCCATTTCCACAGCACGGGTGCGAGCGATGTCGAGCTGCTGCGCGCTCTCGTCGGTGGGACCGAAGTCGGCATTGTTGGTCTGCGCGAAGATCACCTGCGCCCCGTCCGCTGCCATCTCCACCGCCTGCGGGTCGAAGATGATGTCGAAGCAGATCGCGATCCCCGCCTGGATCGCGCCCGCAGGGGTCTCGACCTCGAGCACTGAGGACCGGATGCCCGGCGCGTACTCGAGCTGCACCAGGTCCACCAGGTCGGGCACGATCGCGCGGAAGAATGGCCGGTTCGGCATGTACTCGGCGAACGGGACCGGGTAGCGCTTGTCGTAGCGCGCGTCGGTCGGGCCATCAGGATCCCAGACGAGCGAGCTGTTGCTGTACGTACCGTCGTCGTTCGCCAGGATCGACCCGACCACGATCGGCGCTTCCGCACGCTCTGCGAGTTTCGCGAGACGCTGGCTGCGCAACAGGTTGTCAGGAGCGCTGAATTCAGCGCTGTTCTCGGGCCACACGATCACGTCGACCGTCTGCCCGTCTTCCTCGAGCCGATCGAGCAGTGCATCCGTCGCGGCGAAGTGGTCGCGGATCACGCCTCCCGCTTCACGGTCGTCGAAGATGCCCGACTTCGAGTTCCCCTGCACCGCCGCGACTCGCAGCGTGCCCGACTGCTCGAGCGGAGCTGCCGGAACGAGGGCGAGTCCGACCAGCACTGCCAGCGACGCCGCCGTGCTGGTGAGCGCAGGCCGAAGTCCTGAGACGGAGCGGCGCGCCGCGAAGGCGGCCGAGATGGGAAGCACGCTCACGAAGACCAGCATCGCGGACAGCCCCGCGAAGCCGATCCAGGAGACCGCCTGCAAGATGGGTCCGTCCGCCTGCGTCGTGGCGATACGACCCCACGCGAATCCGCCGTAGGGCACGGCGCCCTGCAGCTGCTCGCGCAGCATCCAGAGAGCGGACACCGTAGCGGCCTGAGCCACGATCAATCCCACCCGGTGCCGGTGGAGCAGGCGCAGCTCGCGCAACCCACGCGTCGCGAGCGCCGCAGCAAGGCCGAAGAGCCCGAACCAGATGGTCATCAACGCGCACAGCGCCGCCCAGGGAATCGGGCCGAGATACAGTGTGAGCCACCCGATGTGCGGCATCCAGAACGCTGCACCCGCGAGTGCTCCCACGGCGAATCCCATGCGGGCGCGCTGGTGCCACACGGCGGCGCACACGAGCGCGACTGCGGGAAATGCGAGCGGCCACCAGCTCAGACCCGGCGTCGCGGTATCGAGCAGCAGGCCGCCGGCGACGGCCGCGATCACGGCTACGTACCAGCGCAGCTTCCGCGCACCCGACACTTCGACGTACGCCCATGAAAGAGCTCCGGAAGGCGGACTGACGAGCGAGGGTGCGTTCACGAACTGCTCGACGCTTCGACGATGCCCCGCTTCACCCCTCGTTTTGCCTCCCGAGCGAGTCGAGCGAGGGCACCGAGGCGCTCCGCGTCGACGTCGTCGATCACGGCTGCCTCGCAGGCCTGGGCGACCTGATCGAGCAGGTCGATCGTCTGCTTCGCCCAGCGTACGAAATCACCCGCCCCGATACCGGCCGCTTCGAGCACCTGCTCGATCGGACGCCCGGTCGCCCAGGCGTGCATCGTCATCGCGAGACCCGCGTGGGGCATTTCGCTGCGCGCCAAACGCGACCGCTCCGCCAGATCGTCGAGACGCACCCAGATATCGAGCACACGATCGTGGGCCTCGGCGAAAACGGGACCGGCCGGGAGTCGGCCCTCGCCCTCGTCGTCGCGACGCGGCTCGTAGCTGAGCACGCAGCACATCGCGGCGAGTCCGGCAGCATCGAGTCCGCGCCAGGCATCCTCGCGGATGCACTCCGCGATGAGCAGGTCGCGTTCGCCGTAGATGCGTCGGAGCAGGTTTCCCCACGGCGTGACGTTCGGGTCGCTCTCCCGGTCGGCCTCGAGGTAGCCGAGCTCGAGCAGCTGGTCGACGACCCGGTCGAAAGTGCGCGCGATCGTGCCCGTGCGCGAGGCGATCTGACGCCGACCGCGTTCGACGCGTCGGCGCAGCTTGCGGGCACGATCCTCCCACCGTTTTCGGTCGGACCCCTGCCCACGGCTGGCCGCCGCATCGTACCCGGCCAGCGATTCCTGCTCTTTCCGCAACTCGCGGGCCTGATCGACGACTGCGCGATCCGCTTGGAACTGGGCAAATGAGAGCTCGAGCATCTCGCGCACGTGCGCGCGGTCCATGCGCTGCAGCAGATTGACGGTCATGTTGGCCGTCGGGCGGAAGCTGGAGCGCACCGGGAAGGACCTGGCGCCGGCGAGATGCGCGAGGGCCTCGAGATCGACCTCGTCGCTCCATACAACGACGGCGTGACCCTCATCGTCGATGCCCCGACGCCCGGCGCGCCCCGTGAGCTGCGTGAATTCGCCGGATGTCAGTGGGACGCGCTGCTCACCGTTGAATTTGTCGAGCCGCTCGATGACGACGGCGCGCGCCGGCATGTTGATACCGAGGGCAAGCGTTTCAGTGGCGAAGACGAGCTTGACGAGGCGCCGTTGGAAGAGGCGCTCGACCACGGCCTTGAATGCAGGGAGCAAGCCGGCGTGATGCGCCGCCACGCCGCGCTCCAACCCGGCGAGCCACTCCCGCACCCCGAGCACCCGGCGCTCCTCGTCGCTCATCCCGGCGACTTCCGCACGCGCGATGCGGCGAATCTCGTCGCGCTCCTCGCGGCTCGTGAGCGTAATGCCCTCCATGAGGCACTGACGAACCGCTTGATCGCAGCCGTTGCGGCTGAAGATAAACACGATGGCCGGCACGAGATCGGTCTCGTCGAGCGCGCGTGCGATGTCGGAGCGCGAGACCCGCCGTGCGCGCCGCACCGGTGGCCTCCCGCGCGAGCGCTCACCGCGGCCGCGGTCACGATCGCGACCGGAGTCACGCGATCCGCTCCGTCGATCGAGTGCGTACAGCTCGGGATTGACGCGGCCGCCGGTCGCGAGCTCGCCGGCCCGATCGACGTACAGCGGCAGCAGCGCGCGCGAGGTGAGCACATGCTGATACAGCGGAACCGGTCGATGCTCCGAGAGGATCACGTCGGTGTCGCCGCGTACGGCGTGCATCCAGTCGCCGAACTCCTCGGCGTTCGACACCGTAGCCGACAGCGACACCAGGCGCACCGCGGGCGGCAGATGGAGGATGATCTCCTCCCACACGGCCCCGCGGAAGCGGTCGCCGAGGTAGTGCACCTCGTCGAGCACGACGAACTCGAGATCGTCCAGCGCATCAGAGCCCGCGTAGATCATATTGCGGAGCACCTCGGTGGTCATCACGATGATGGGCGCATCCGATCGCAGGTTCACGTCGCCGGTGAGCAGGCCGACCTCGTCCTCGCCGTACTCATCGCAGAGCTCCCGAAACTTCTGGTTCGAGAGCGCCTTGATCGGGGCGGTGTAGAAGATGCGCGCATCCCGCTCGCGCCTCGCGAGATAGACCGCGAATTCGGCGACGGTCGTCTTACCCGAGCCGGTCGGAGCGGCCACGAGCACGCTGCGGCCCTCTTCGAGTCGCTCGCAGGCGGTCCGCTGAAACGCGTCGAGCGGATACTCGAGCCGCGCTGAGAAGGCATCGAGCGCGCGCTCCTCCTGCCGCTCGCCGGCTTCCGGCATACTCATCGACGTCCTTCCGTGCGGCCAGATTCGCCGCGATCAGCTGCGTGTTCGGCCTCTTCGTCGAGATCGTATTCTGCGAGCTCCGCTGCCCGCCGCTTGTCGACTCGCCGATCGTGCAGCAGCGAGATGCCCGCCGCGGCGAAGTAGAGCACGATGATCGGTGCGGCGAGCAGGAACATGCTCATGAGGTCCGCCGCCGGCGTCGCAATCGCGGCGAACAGGATGATGACGAGGATCGCGATGCGCCAACTCCTGATGATCGACGCGCCGCGCAGCACGCCGATGAAGTTCAGCATCACGAGGAGCACGGGAAGCACGAAGCCCACGCCGACGGCCAGCAGCAGTTTGATTGCAAAGTCGAGGTAGTTTCGGGCCGTCAGATAGAAGGCGTCCTCCTCGGGCTGAAAACTCGCCATGAGACGCACGATGTTCGGGAGCACGAGCCATCCGGCATAGGCGCCGCCGAGGAACAGCGGGACGGCAGCACTGATGAATCCGACGCCCGTGAGCTTCTCGCGGCGGGTCAGCCCTGGGGCGAGAAACGCCCAGACCTGGAACAACCACACCGGGGAGGCGATGAGGACTGCGATGAAGAGCGCGATCTGCACCTTTGTATCGAAGCCACTCGAGATGTCGCCGTACGAGATGATCGCATCTCGTCCCTGCATTTCGAGGTCGTTGATCGGCTGACGGAGCACTTCCCAGACCCACGTCGAGAGAAACCAGCCGGCGACGAGTGCGACGATGATGGCCGCGGCCGAAATCATCAGTCGCTTGCGGAACTCGACCAGGTGCTCGCCCAGGCTCATTCGCCCGTCGGAATTGCGCCGTTTGCGCGCCCTGTCTGCCATTGGTTCAGTGTATCTCAGCGATGCGCCGCAAACGTCTGAATCGGCTATGCCCCGTATGCGGCGAGAGCGCGCTCCGTCCACTCACGCACCGCCGCACGCGCCGACTCGGGAGACTCGATCTCGATGCTTCCGGGGAGCACCTGCACGATCTGCACGGCTGTGCCACGGTGCCAGGCTGCGATACGCACCCGCAGGAGCCCGTCGTCGCCCTGCTCCATCACCTCGGGAGCGAATCCGGCGAGCTGCGCGAGCGCGGCTTCAGACACCCGCGCGATGATGGAGACGCCGGTCGCGGCGGCATCCGGGCGGCCAGTGCCGACCGCCGTCGCCTCCGCTGCGCGCGCCACCGCTTCGCCGGTGCTGTCGCTCGAAGCTGAGGCAATCGTGATCTCCCGCATCTGGTCGACTCGGAAGGTCCGATCCGCCTCGCGATCGAAGCAGTACCCGCGCAGATACCAGGTGCCGGCGCCCTGCGTGAGCGAGCGCGGCCTGACGGTTCGCCGGGAATCGGAACCGGTGGTGTCGCGGTAGACGAATGAGACGGTCAGATTCGCCTCGATCGCCGCCACCAGCCGCGGCAGCAGAGCCTCTCCAGGGCCGCTGGCGACCGACATCGATGCTTCCGGGGCGGCCCCGAGCGCAGACCCGAGTTTCGCCGCGGTCGCACGCGCCAGTGCCGCGTCCTCGGGTCCGAGCATGCCGGTGAGCGCCTGCAAGCCGGCGATGAGGGCCGCCGTTTCCAACGGTGCGAAGCGTGGAGCGTCGTCGACCGCGACCGTTCGGGTGAGACTCACCAGATCCTGCTGCTCGAGCGCATCCCAATCGATGTCGAAGAGATCCTCGTCAGGGTAGTTCAACGTCTCGCCCGGTACGCCGGCGGTGCCGAGAAACCGCACCAGGGTGCGCACCAGTTCCGGTGGAACCGAAAAGCGCTCCGCGAGCTCCGCGACGGTCGACGGGCCGGTGTCGCGCAGGTATGCGACGAGCGAGAGGAGAAACGTGACGCGCTCGGGAGCGAGCACCTGTTTACGCATCGACTGCGCTCCCCTGACCCGTTGCCTGTCGCCCGGCGTCGTCGCCGGCTGAGGCGGGGAGCGCCTCATGTACCGCGGCGATGCGTCGCAGTCCCGCGACGACGAGTTCGCGGAGCTGCGCCGGCTCGCACACGGACACATCCGCTCCGTAGCCGATCAGCTCACTCGAGAAGATGTGGAGGTCGAGGACGCCGACCTCGAGTTCATGATGATCGCTCGCGCCGCACCGCGCGGGCCGCGACGCCGCATCAACATTGGTCCGTGACATCAGACGAGCCTCCGCGATACTCCCCCGCCGCACGCAGAGCACGGCGCGCCGCTCCGCGTGCAAGCGCTCGAGATCGGCTACCGCGGCATCTGCGCGCAGACGCAGTTCAGGATCGATCTCCTCGCTGAGCTGCTGCACGCGCCCCTCGATACGCGCGAGCAGGAACGTGCGAGCTGCGTCACGTTCGAGGTCCCAGGAGATCAGGTGCCAGCGACCCTCCGCTCGATGCAGCCGCAGGGGCGCCACCCTTCGCGGCAGGGCGGTCGCCCGATCCGGCAAACGATATGCGAATCGCACCGCGCGCCCGGCATCGATTGCGCGCTGCAGAGGCACAGCCGACGTTTCCGCCGCACCGAGGCGGGGCGCGATGCCGAGATGCTGTACGTCGAGGCCCGCCCCCAGCGCTTCGAGCTTCATGGCAGCTCGGCGCGACTCTGCGTTGAGGCTTCCCTCGCTCCAGGCGAGTGCCGCAAGCCGGAGCAGCATGAGCTCGCGTTCGGAAAACCGGAGATCTGCCGGGAACTGCAACCGCTCCTTCGAGATGCGGTACCGCGTGAGCTGATTGTTGCCGGTTTCGTGCGGATCTTCGAACGTTTCGATGTGGATTCCGAGCGTGCGCAATTGATCCTTGTCGCGCTCGAACTGCTTGTCGAGTGCCACGCTCGTTTCTCCGTGCCGGTATCGGTCGGCGTAGCCGTACACCGACGAGAGCAGTTCGCGTTTCGTGGCGCCGAACGGGCTCACGACGAGGGCGAGCACGAGGCTGAAGAGCCGCTGCTCACTCGGCACGGCAGAACGCTGCCGACGGTCGGCCCGCCGCTCGGCGGGGCCAGGAGCTGCCGCGCTGCTCGGCACGTCCCGCCTCAGCTGACGCCGAGGATGTCGACCACCACGACTCGAGCGTTCGCGCCATCCTCGTTCTCGACGATGACGACCTGCGACCCGACGGGCTTGCCCGTGAGCTCAGCGCGATACGTGGTACCCGACTGCGCGATATCGGCCTCGGTGTAGAGCAGCTTGAGCCCCGTATCCCAGGTGTTCTCCTGCTCCGTACCGTCCCAGCCGACGGCCAGCACCTGTGCGATCACGTTATCCGTGGCGGTGACTTCAGCCCCGTCGCCCTCGATGCGCACGGCGGAAGTGGTGCCTGCCGGGGCCTCGGTCGGCGGCAGCACGACGCCGGCGCGTCCCTCATCGTCGGTGACCACGGCGGGGAACCCGTTGGGCAGGCCTCGAGCCGGGCCCTCCGATGCCGTCGGTGCGGTCGTGACCACGTCGATCACGCCGATCACGGCGTCGACGCCCGTGGCGCCGAGCTGCCCCGCGAGCTGCTCGCTCTCGCCCGGTGCGAGCGCGAGCACGACGCGATCCCCGGGAACCGTGCACCGCACGGCCTCACTCAATGGGTTCGCGGTCTCCTCAGCGACGAGCAGCGGCTGCGTCGGCTGCGATGCATCGCCGAAGCCTCCGCCCTCGAAGAGCGTGTCCCCCGTCGCCGCATCGAAGAACGCCACATTGACGCCCACCAGGGACTGCTCGCCAGCGACGTGTCCGTCCGAATCGCCCGATTCGACGACGGTGCGCTGTGAGGAGAGGATCTCGATATCTTCCGGGGCGGAGATCTCTGGCATTTCGCCGAAGCCGCCCAGAACCGTCGTGCCGTCGCTCAATGCGCCCGGCTGGAGCATCGTCGTGCAGTCAGAAGCCTGCGCCTGCTGCGCGCTGCAGCCGGTCGCTCCGGCGAGGAGCAGCGCAGCAGCTGCGGTAGCGGGAATGAAGCGACGGAGCATGAGCACCTCTCGAGGAAGCCGACGTGAACCCCGCCATCTTATCGAACCGCGACTGGGCGCACGCGCGCGACCCACGGTGCCGAGGTGACGGCCGGCGATCCGCGCCCGCCCGACTACTCGGCGCCCGGCAGGTCTCCGCCGCGCTCCCGCGCGAACTGCTGGGTCTCGCGCACCTTCTTGCGCAGCACCTTGTCACTCTTGCTGCGCTCGCCGACCGCCTCGGGCGTCCACACGGCCGCACTCTCGGGGGCGTCTCCCTCTGGGCCGAGATCGGGCAGCCAGCTGCCGAGATCGGTCTCGCTGAAATCGCTCTTCGACGCGCGGCGCTTCAGCTCGGGAAGCACCGTGCCGGGGGCAAGGCGCCGAGCCGTGACGAGGAAGCCCGTGTGCGCGACCATGCGGTGGTCGGGGCGCACCGCCAGCCCTTCCACGTGCCACCCGCGCACCAGCGTCTCGGATGCCTGGGCGTGGGCGAACCCGCCGTTGCGACGAATCTGCTCGACCGTGCGGGAGAGCTGGGTCACGGTGGCCACGTAGCAGATGAGCACGCCACCGGGCGCCAGCGCCTCCGCTGCAACGTCCACGCACTCCCACGGAGCGAGCATGTCGAGCACGACTCGATCGATGGTTCCCGACGCGCAAACGGCGGGAAGGGTCTCCTGCAGATCGCCCACGGTAACGGTCCAATTCTCCGGGACGCTGCCCGAGAACGCCACGACGTTTCCCGTCGCGATCTCCGCGAACTCCTCGCGACGCTCGAACGAGTACAGCGAGCCTTCCGGCCCGATCCCTCGGAGCAGATGCAGGGAGAGAGCGCCCGACCCGACTCCGGCTTCGACCACGCGAGCGCCGGGGAAGACGTCGGCGAGCGAGAGGATCTGCGCCGCATCCTTCGGGTACACGATCGCGGCACCCCTGGGCATGGACATCACGAAATCTGAGAGCAGCGGGCGCAGCGCGAGGTACTCCTCACCGCTGCTGTTGGTCACCACCGACGCATCGGGGCGCCCGACGATGTCGGCGTGGGGAATGACGCCGCGATGGCTGTGGAACTCGCCGTCGTGCACCAGGGTGATCGTGTTCAACCGCCCCTTCGGCCCCGTGAGCTGCACACGATCGCCGAACTGGAAGGGGCCGCGGATCGCCGGGCCGCTTTCGGGCGTCTCCGCTTCGCTGGCCGCTCCGCCCGCATGAGGTGCGACGGGCGCGTCGTGCCGATTCGCGCCAACCGCTCCCCGAAGCGTCGCGTAGCGCTCGCTGAGCACCGTCGCGTCGACGCCGTCGAGCGACTGCCAGATCTCGTGCGCCGGCGCCTCCGACAGGTCGAGCAGATTCGGGATGCCGACGGCGACGGCGCCGGACGCGTGGGCAGAGCGGAGACCGGTGATCGAATCTTCGAGAGCGACGCACTCGGAGATATCGACTCCGAGCGCTGCGGCACCCATGAGGTACGGCTCCGGATGCGGCTTCTCGTGGGTGACTTCATCGCCACCGAGCACGTGCGCGAAAAGCGAGTCGGGCAACAGGGCGACGACGGTGTCGGCGATCTGCCGCACGGCCATGGTCACGAGCGCGCACGGAATCCCCGCGTCTCGCAACGATTCCAGCAGTTCCACTGCACCCGGGCGCCACAACGGCTCTGAAGCGGTGAGGCCGGCGACGACACCGGCCGTCCACTCCGCGATGATCTCATCGACCTCCAACGGCACTCCGAGTTCCTGGAAGCGGCGCGCTGCGGCGCTGAGACCCGAGCCGATGAGCTGGGTGCGGATCTCGGGGGTCAGTTCGATCCCGTAGCGACCGAGCATCGAGAGTTCAGCGGAGAGCCAGAGGGGTTCTGAATCGATCAGGGTGCCGTCCATGTCCCAGAGGACGGCGGCGGGACGTGCGTCGAGTGTCCGCTCAGAGAGGAATGCATTCATCCGAATCAGTCTACTGTTCGTCAGCAGATACGCTGGAGCGTATGTCCACACCCTCCGTTCCGAGCTCCCGCGTACTGATTGTCGCGTTCCAGGGATGGAGCGACGCCGGCGACGCGACCACCGAGGTACTGCAGCATCTCGGCGGACTGATCGACGCCGAGGTGCTGCATGAGATCGGCGCCGAAGGCTACGTCGACTTCCAGGTGCACCGGCCGAAGGTCTTGTTCGACGAGACCGGTAAACGCGTGCTCGAATGGCCCGACACTCGGCTGTTCGGCCCTGTGCAGCGCCCGGGAGGATCGACAGGCACGAGTGGTGCGCCTGGTGCCGCCCAGGCCGCCGATCCGGCGCAGACCGCCGATCCGGCTGAGAGCGATACCGTGCGGCGCATCGACGGAAGCCCGGTACGCGATCTCTTCCTTCTCGCCGGCGTGGAGCCTGCGAGAGACTGGCAGAACTTCGCCGATGAGATCGTCGAGCTCGTGGACGTGTGGGCGATCGACCTCGTCATCATTCTCGGATCGATGTTCTCAGACGCGCCCCACACGCGGCCCATCGTGACGACCGTGACCTCCGAGCACGAGGCGCGACGTGATGCCGCGGGGGCTGTTCGCAGCAGCTACGAGGGCCCGGCCGGCATCTCCACGGTCATCGACCTCGCACTCGCGGAGGCTGGGATCGAAACGCTCTCGCTCTGGGCGCAGGTGCCGCATTACGTGCACAGCACGCCGTCGCCCAAGGCCTCACTCGCGCTGCTCGACAAGCTCGAGGAGCTGCTCGACATCGTCATACCCCGGGGCGAACTGCTCGTGCAGGCCAATGAGTGGGAGGCGAACATCAACCGCATCGCCGACGCCGACGAGGAGATGTCGCGCTACATTCGTCGCCTCGAGGAATCGCGCGATGAAGAACTCGCCGCCGAAACGACGGGCGACGCGATCGCGCTCGAGTTCGAGAAGTTCCTGAAGGGCGGGCAGCGCTTCGCCCGCGACATCGAGCTTCCCCAGAGCCCTGCGGATCGGCCGGTCACGCCCGGTCTCGCGCCTGAGGCCGATACACCGAACGCCGACGCGGCGGGAGAAGGCCACCCCGCCGGTGACGATCAGCCCGACGGCGACGATCAGCCCGACGCACCGCAGCGTTAGCTGTCCAGCTGCACTCCGAGCAGTGCGAGCACGGCGTCGGCGACGAGCGCGGGCGAATCCACCCCCTGATCGAGGGCTGCATCGAGCGTCGCCAGCATCACGGGCGTGTCGAGATCGTTGGCGATCGCCGAACGCAGCTGTCGCAGCACGGCAGCCGCCGACGTGGGGTCAGCGCTCGTGCGCTGCAGCCCCGACCGCCAGGCCTCGAGCCTGCGATGGGCCACCTCGAGGTCGCTGTCGTGCCACTCCCACTCTGATCGGTAGTGATGGGCGAGCAGGCCGAGGCGGATCGCAGACGGGTCGGCGCCGCCATCCAGCAGCTTCGACACGAAGACGAGGTTGCCGCGCGACTTCGACATCTTGTGCCCCTGGTACGACACCAGGCCCGCGTGGCAGTATGCGTGCGCGAGCGGCGTGTCCGACAGAGCAGTGGCGTGTGCGGCGGTGAACTCGTGATGCGGGAAGACGAGGTCGGATCCGCCTCCCTGCACGGTGAACGCTCCCCCGAGCGCGCCGCGCGCGATCACGGAGCATTCGATGTGCCACCCCGGCCTGCCGGCGCCGACCGCGCTCTCCCAACTCGGCTCCCCATCGCGAGCCGCTCGCCAGAGCAGCGGATCGAGCGGACCGCGCTTCCCGGGTCTCTCCGGGTCGCCCCCGCGCTCGGCGCTGAGGCGCAGCATCACGTCGTGATCGTACGGCGCGACATCGCCGAGCCGCCACTGCGAGTCGCGCTCAGCGGCACTCGTGTCGAAGTAGATGTCGTCACCGGCCGAGCCCTCGGTCGGTACCGTGTAGGCGAACCCGCGGTCGAGCAGTTCGCGCACCGCGTCGGCGATCTCGTCGATGCACTCGGTCACCGCGACATAGTGCTCGGGCGGCAGCATGCCCATACGGTGCATGTCGGAGCGGAAGAGCCCGATCTGCTCATCCGCGAGCGCGCGCCAATCGGCGCCGGTGTCATTCGCCCGCTCAAGCAGAGGATCGTCGATATCGGTGATGTTCTGCGCGTACACCGTCTCGATGCCGGCATCGCGCCATGCGCGCTGCATGATGTCGAAGGCCAGGTAGGTGAAGGCGTGTCCAAGGTGCGTCGCGTCGTACGGGGTGATTCCGCACACATACAGGTGCGCGCGCCCCTCGGGGATGGCCGGGTACTCGAGTCGCTCGGTCGCCGTATTGAAGAGCTTCGGCGCGTTGCCGGTTCCGGGCAGGTGCGGAACCTCGGGCGGGGTCCAGGTTCTCATCGTGCGCCTCCTGCAGTGAGCGCGTGCGCCGCTCCCGCAGCGCCCTCGGCGACCGAGGCACCGCCGTCGGCCGAGAGCACGCCGGTGGCGAGCAGCACGATGATGACCGCGCCGATCACCACGCGGTAGACCACGAACGGCATGAAGCTGCGCTTGGAGATGTACTTCATGAACAGCCCGATCACGAAGAGCGCGATGACGAAGGCCACCACGGTCGCGACGATCGTGAGCCCCATCGGAGTCTCACCGGCCGGAGCGCGCAGCGCTTTGAACACCTGGTAGAAACCCGATCCGAGCACTGCGGGAATGGCCAGCAAGAAGGAATACCGTGCCGCGGCCTCACGGGTGTATCCCATGAAGAGCCCAGCCGTGATCGTGCCTCCGGAGCGCGAGACCCCGGGAATGAGCGCGAGCGCCTGCGCGAAACCGTAGATGAGGCCGTGCTTCCAGGTGAGCTTCTCGATCGGCCGGAACTTCTTGCCGACACGATCGGCGACGCCGAGCAGCAGGCCGAACACGATGAGGCTGATCGCGACGAACCAGAGCGAGCGAAGGGTCGTCTCGATCTGATCTTGGAACAGCAGCCCGAGCACGACGATCGGAACGGTGCCGATGATGATCCACCAGCCCATGAGCGCATCGGGATCGTTGCGCGGCACCCGCGTGCCCCCGAGGGATTGCCACCAGCGACCGATGATTCTCACGATATCGCGCCAGAAGAATACGATGACCGCCGCTTCGGTGCCGATTTGCGTGATTGCGGTGAATGCGGCGCCCGCGTCGCCGATGCCGAGCAGCTCGCTCGCGATGCGCAGGTGCGCACTCGACGAGATGGGCAGAAACTCGGTGAGTCCCTGAATGATGCCCAGGAGGATCGCCTCGAAGATTCCCATGATTCCTTTCCTGGCAGCGCGATGTCTACGAAACCGTCGCGCCGCGTTTGGACCGCCGTCCAGACTAGCTCACGGCGCACCGAAAACCGGTGAGGGCCGAGCGCGGCGAGGAGGACTAGTAGGTGCGGAGCAGGTCCGCGAGCACGGCGTGGCCGAAGTCGAGGGCTTCGAGCGGCACGCGCTCGTCGACGCCGTGGAACATGCCGGGAAAATCGAGATCCGCGGGAAGCCGCAGTGGAGCGAAGCCGTATCCCGTGATGCCGAGACGTGCCAGCGACTTGTTATCGGTGCCGCCCGAGAGCAGGTAGGGCAGCACGCGGGCCTCAGGATCGGCGCGCTTCAGGGAGGCCGTCATGGCGTCGACGAGCTCGCCCGCGAACGGCACCTCGAGGCCGATATCCGAGTGCACCTGCTCGAGCTCGATGTCGTCGCCGACGATTGCACGGATCTGGTCGAGGATGGTCGCCTGATCCGCCGGGAGCGCGCGCACGTCGACGAGGGCTTCCGCGGTGTCGGGAATGACGTTGTGCTTGTAGCCCGCCTGCAGCACCGTGGGGTTGCTGGTGCTGCGCAGGCTGGCCTGAATGAATCCGCCGCCCTTGCCGAGCCGCAGTACGAGGTCCTCCGGAGACACCTGATGCGGATCCTCACCGAGAATCTCGGCGATCGCATCTACGAGATCACGAGTGGTGTCGGTGAGGGTGACCGGCCACTCGTGCCGCCCGAGCGCTGCGATCGCTTCGGCGAGCCGGGTCACGGCGTTGTCGTGCCAGACGCGGGAGCCGTGGGCGGCCGTGCCGCGCGCCCGCAGCCGAATCCACTCGAGCGACTTCTCACCCGTCTGAATCAGGTACGCGCGCGTGCCGGCGATGTCGATCGAATAGCCGCCCACCTCACTGATGGCCGTCTCCGCTCCCGCGAACAGCTCGGGGTGGTGTCGTACGAGATGCTGGGCACCGTAGACGCCGCCGTTCTCCTCATCGGCGAAGAAGGCGAGAATCACGTCGCGTCGCGGCCGCTCGCCACCCCGCAGCAGCTCGGCGACGGCGGTGAGGATCATGGCGTCCATGTCTTTCATGTCGACCGCGCCGCGCCCCCACAGCATCCCGTCTCTGATCACGCCTGCGAACGGGTCGACGGACCAGTTCGCGGGATCCGCCGGCACGACGTCGAGGTGTCCGTGGAGCACCAGTGCGGGCAGCGATGCGTCGGCCCCCGCAACCCGTGCGATGACGCTCGCGCGACCGGGGTCGGTCTCGTAGATCTCCGGCTCGAGTCCGAGCTCGCGCAGATACGCCGCGACGTACTCGGCCGCCGGAAGTTCGGGCTCCGCATCACCGCCGCCCCGGTTGGACGTGTCGATGCGGATCAGGTCGCGTGCGACGCGGGCCGTTTCCGACAGCGCGTGCTCGGAGGTCTCGAGGCTCATGCTCCCAGCGTAGCCCGAGGCGGCTCTCAGCCGCGCTCGATCCCGAGACAGATCAGCAGGCCGAGCACTCCGACCACGGCCGAAGCAATCATCGAGGCCGCCATGATCCTGAGACGACGCGGCCCCCGCTGCACTGCGAATCGTGCGACCAAGATCACGCACGTGAATGCGAGCATGAGCACGCCCGCAGCAATCGCCACGGGTCGCACCGGGCCGGACCGTAACGCGATGAGCCCGATCAGTGGAACAGAGCTCACCACAAGCAGCAATGTACCCATGACGACCCAGAGGGTTCCCGCCGAGGTGGTCAGGGCGGGTTGATGAGTTACCTTCGTCGGGTCCGTGCCGTGAGCGGCCGAACCCGTTTCCTTGTCGCGTGCATCGCTCATCTCTTGAACGATACTCCACGCGCAAAAGAGGCCCCCCTTACGGAGAGCCTCTTCCGTTCACGTGCGCGGAGGGGGACTTGAACCCCCACGCCCTAATACGGGCACTAGCACCTCAAGCTAGCGCGTCTGCCATTCCGCCACCCGCGCGAACGATTCGAAACCTTCATCGGCCGAACAGAAGATAACTTAGCACGGATGACGGAACCGGATCGAATCGGCCGAGGATCTCGCGCGCGTCGGGGTTGGGTCGCCGTCGCCCACGCGCGATCCGGGACGAATTACGGGCGCAGTCGGCGCCGGAGCAACTCGATGCGCTTCTGCAATTGGGTCACCGACGCCTGAGCGACAGCGGGGCCGCCGCATACTCGGCGCAGCTCGGTGTGAATATCCTTGTGCGCTTCTCCCGAGACTTTCGCGTACATGCCGACCAGTGAGCTCAACAGCTTGCGCTGCTCCCCGAGTGTGCGATGCAGCGCCTCCGGCGACTCCGCCTTCTCGGGCGCGTGCTCGAGAATGCCCTGCCGCCCCGCGCTGCGACGCGCCTGCTTCGCCTGCCGCTGCTGCAGCAGCGCTTTCACCTCCTGCGGCTCGAGCAACCCGGGGAATCCGAGGAAATCGAGCTCCTCCTCCGTCTCGACTTCTGCGTACCCGCCGAACTCGGCCCCGTCGAAAACCGCACGATCGAAGTGCGCATCCGACGCCAGCGCCTGGTAGACGAAGGTCTCACCCTCGACCAACTCTGACGACGCTTGGTCGCCGCGCTCGGCCTCGGCCATGAGCGCGGCCTCGGCGTCCCACATCTCCTCCGCGCTCTTGGGCCCCTCGAGCACATGGTTGCGCTCCTTCTCGAGTTCTGCGGCGAGCTGCATCAGTGCCGGCACGTTCGGAATGAAGACCGATGCGACTTCGCCGCGGCGCCTCGAGCGCACGAACCGGCCGATCGCCTGGGCGAAGAACAGCGGCGTCGACGAACTCGTCGCGTAGACCCCGACCGAGAGTCGCGGCACGTCGACACCTTCGGACACCATGCGTACCGCGACCATCCATCGTTGCTCTCCGCTCGAGAACGCATCGATCTTCTCAGAGGCACCCGCGTCGTCAGAGAGAATCAGTGCGACGTCCTCCCCCGTGATCTCCTTGAGCTGCGCGGCGTACGACCGGGCAGACGCGTGATCCGTCGCAATGACCAACCCCCCCGCGTCATGCACCTGCTGCCGCACCTCGGTGAGTCGTCGGTCGGCGGCGCGCAGCACCTTGCCGATCCAATCCCCCGCCGGATCGAGGGCAGTCCGCCAGGCCTGCGACGTCACATCTTTGGTATTGCCCTCGCCGAGCGCGGCTTCCATCTCTTCACCGGCGGAGGTCTGCCAGCGCATCTTGCCCGCGTACACCATGAAGATGACCGGGCGCACGATTCCATCGGCAAGTGCTCGGCCGTACCCGTAGTCGTAGTCGGTGAGCGAGAGCCGCGACCCGTCGCCCTGCGGCGCGTACTGCACGAACGGGATCGGCGCTTCATCGGAACGGAACGGGGTTCCGGTCAGCGAGAGCCTGCGCCTCGCGTTGCCGTACGCCTCGCGTATCGCGTCGCCCCAGCTGAGCGCGTCGCCGCCGTGGTGCACCTCATCCATGATGACGAGCGTGTCCTCGTGCTCGGTGAGCAACCGGTGCTGCACCGGCTTCATGGCGACCTGCGCGTACGTGACCGCCACGCCGTGGAAGTGACGGCCGTATGCGAGCCCGTCACTGTTGGAGTAGTTGGGGTTCAACCGAATGCCGGCGCGGGCCGCGGCGTCGGCCCACTGCGTCTTGAGGTGCTCCGTCGGTGCGACGACGACGATCTGCCGCACCGTGTGATTGGAGCGCAGGATCGCAGCGAGCCTGAGCGCGAATGTCGTCTTGCCTGCCCCCGGCGTTGCCGAAGCGAGAAAATCGCGCGGCGCCGCCTCGAGATAGCGTTTGATGGCCTCCTCCTGCCAGGCGCGCAGCGTGCCCGCAGTGCCGTGCGCGGCGCGTTCGGGGTACGCGGGCGGCAGGTGCTCGGCTGCACTCGTCCCAGGAAGGTGGAGGCCCGGGTCCGAATCTGTCACGACGTTCTAGACTATCGCTGTATGCCGTGCGCTGCCTCCTCGTCGAGGCTCGTGCGCGGCTCCCCCAGCACTCCGAGACACTCAGAGGTAAGCAATGGCACAGGATGACGACGCTCAGCAGCCCCGGGTCGAGCTTCCATGGTCGCGTTTCGTGGCCCTCGGCGATTCGTTCACGGAGGGCGTGGGCGATCCCGACCCCGACAGCCCCGGCGGACTGCGCGGATGGGCCGACCGCGTCGCCGAGGTGCTCAGCGAATTCGACGAAGATTTCGCTTACGCGAATCTCGCGGTACGCGGCAAGCTGATTCAACAGATCGCCGACAGTCAGGTCGACGCAGCTCTTGACCTGCGCCCCGACCTCATCAGCCTCTGCGCGGGAGGCAATGACGTCATCCGCCCCGGCACCGACCCCGACGAGGTCGCGGCGAAGCTGGAGCGCGTCGTCGAGCGGCTGGGCGCCGGCGGTGCCACGATCATGCTCTTCACCGGGGTCGATACGGCCTTTCAGCCCGTCTTCCGCTCGATTCGCGGCAAGGTCGCGATCTACAACGAGAACGTGCGCAAGGTCGCGCAGCGCCACGACTGCATCGTCGTCGACCAGTGGGCGCTCGACGAGTTGCACGACAGCCGCTACTGGGCCGGTGATCGCCTGCACCTCAACGCGCTCGGTCACCACACGATCGCGCGCGCCGCGCTCGCCGCACTCGGAGTTCCCCATGATCTCGCTCCGCTCGATGTGCCCGACCTGCCCGAACGCAGCTGGCGCGAGGCGCGACGCGAAGACGTGGTGTGGGCACGCGAGCACTTCGTGCCGTGGGTGATCAGACGCATCAAGCACGTCTCCTCCGGAGACCACATCGAGGCGAAACGACCCGTCGCGGCCTCGTTGCGCGCATCGCGACATGGGGCTGCCCAAGACTAGAGCGAGCGAGTAGGGTGGGGCGCATGACTCACCTGACGAAGCAGATCGCAGATACCCTGGTCGAGGTCGGCGTGCACTCCGCGTACGGAGACCCCGTCGAGGTCGACGGCACCACACTCATTCCCGTGGCGTACACGGCCTACGGCTTCGGAGCCGGTGAAGGCGCGGGCGCCGGAGAAGGCGTCGCTCAGGGCGAGGGATCCGGCGGCGGCGGGGGCGGTTTCTCCGTGCCCGTCGGCTCCTACATCACCCGCGAGGGCACCACGCGCTTCGAGCCCAACATCATCGCACTGCTTGCAGTCGGCACTCCGTTCGTGTGGGTGGCAGGCCGCGCGCTGGCACGGATCATCAAGGCGCTCAAGAAGTAGCGGAGTTCACCACGCCCGGCCAGGCCCAGGGCGATCGCGGCAGGGCGTCGGGGTCGAAGCGTTCGAGGAGGAGCTGGGCGTTCACTTGTTCGCCCGATGAAGCGAGATCGAGCGAGCGAGCGAGCATCGCGAGCACGCCGGCATCAGACGCCCCGTCAGCCCGCAGTTCGGCAAGGGTCACGGCGCCATCGCGCTTGGCGAGGCGGGCGCCGCTGGCCCCGAGTACGAGCGGCACGTGAGCGTACTCCACAGCCGGCGGTGACGGGAGTTCCAACAGGCGCTGCAGCACGATGTGCCTCGGGGTCGATGGGGCCAGGTCGTCACCTCGAACGATCTGATCGATCCCCATGGCTGCATCGTCGACGACTACGGCCAGGTTGTACGCGACCGTTCCGTCCCCGCGACGCAGTACGAAGTCATCGATCTCACCGCTGACGCGGCCCAGAATACGATCGACGAATTCCGGCGCTGCCATGCCGGTCGGCACGCGCAGCCTGAGCGCGGGCCGGCGAGGTGCGATTCGATCTCGTTCGCGGGCACGATCGGCGTCGCTCCGGTCGCGACAGGTACCGGGATACGCGCCGGGCGGAGCGTGCGGCGCGCTCGGCGCGGCGAGAATATCGGCGCGCGTGCACGTGCACTCGTACACGAGTCCGGCCGCGTCGAGCTGATCGATCGCGGCGTCGTGCGCCTCACCGAGCCGCGATTGCAGCACCGCCTCCTCATCCCAATCGATTCCGATGCGGGACAGGTCTTCCAACTGCCGAGTCGCGGCACCGGCGTCTCGCGCTCGATCCAGATCCTCGATGCGCATCAGGAAGCGCCGTCCGCTTGCACGGGCGAAGCACCACGCAAGAAGCGCGGTGCGCAGGTTTCCGACGTGCAGATCACCCGACGGGCTGGGAGCGTATCGCCCGGCCCCGTTCACTCCCGACATGCCGTTCATCCTCTCATGCGCACTCATATGCGCACGGTGCGCAGGTTCAGTCGCTGGAATCGCCGGGTCGAGCGGCACTACGCTGGAGTTCGACCGCAAGGAGGCGAACGTGTCCGATTCTCACGCCGGGGCGCACCCCGATGTCGACGAGCTCTCCACCGAGCTGGGTTCGCGCCTCGTCCGCGATCCAGAGCTCATCGAACCCTATGCGCTCGATACATCGCGTGCGGTCTCCGAGGGTGCGCCTCTCGCCGTGGTGCTGGCAGAATCGACCGCCGACGTGTCAGCCGCGCTCGCCTGGGCGAATCGAAATCGAGTTCGCGTCAGCGTGCGAGGCGCGGGAACGGGACTCGCGGGCGGGGCAATGGCCTACGCGGGTGGCATCGTCATCTCACTGGAGCGCATGCGAGCCGTCATCGACGTGGATGTGCCCAATCGGCTCGCACGGGTGCAGCCCGGAGTCGTGACCGCGGATCTCGATGCGGCCGCTCGCCTGCACGGTCTCTTCTTCCCACCCGACCCGGCGAGCGCGCGGATCAGCACGGTTGGTGGAAACATCGCCACGAACGCGGGTGGTCTGCGCTGCGTCGCGCACGGCGTCACCAGCGACTCCGTGGCCGCCCTCGAAGTCGTACTCGCCGATGGACGGGTCATGCGCACGGGCGCGCGCACCCGAAAGAATGTCGTGGGCTACGACCTCACGCGGCTCTTCGTCGGCTCGGAAGGCACCCTCGGCGTCATCACCGAGGCGACCGTGAGGTTGAAGCCGGTGCCGCCGGGCACACCGCGCACGTTCCGAGCCGGGTTCGCCGAGCTCGAAGATGCCGGCCGAGCCGTCACGGCGATCGTGAACAGCGCAGTGCGCCCCGAAGTGCTCGAGCTGATGGATGCCTTGAGTGTGGAGATCATCGAGTCGTTCCACCCCAGCGGGATGACGGTTCCCGCCGGCGCCATGCTCGTCGGCCAGACCGTCGGCTGGGACGCGCAGACGCAGGCAGAAGCCATCACCGCGATGTGCCGTGACCTGGGTGCGGATGATACCGAGATATCGGAAACCGACGCATTGCTCGAAGCCCGACGTCTCTCGAACCCGGCACTCAATGCGCGCGGGCTCAAGATCTCCTGCGATGTCGGTGTGCCGGTAGCCGCTCTCGCGGAGGTCTTCCACGGCATCGCCGAGATCTCCGCGAGGCACGGGAAGCGGGTGTCGACGGTCGCGCACGCGGGCGACGGCAACCTACACAGCACCGTCGAGTCACCAGACACTCCAGCGGGCATCCGCGAGGCGGATGCGGTGATCGATGACATCACCCGGCTCGCCCTCGCGCTCGGGGGCACCATATCGGGCGAGCACGGTATCGGTTCGGTCAAACGACACGAGCTCGGATGGCAGCTCGACCCAGTCGCGATCGACGTGCAACTGGCGATCAAGTCGGCACTCGATCCCCTCGGGACCCTCACGCCGGGCCGCGCCGTGTAACCGCCTGTCAACGGCCTTGCCGCTCGGGGGGCTGGAGTATGAGAATCGGCAGCGGGCCTCATCCGACGGCCCGCACCATCGACTGGAGGCTGATATGAGCGCACCGACCGAACTGACCCCGGAGACTGTGATCGATGTGATGCGCGAAGAGCGCTTCGTGATGCTCTCGACTGCGACTCCGGATGGAAAGATCGTCTCGCATCCCATGACTCCCCAGGAGGTGACGGACTCCGGCGAGGTGTGGTTCTTCATCGGATTGCACGGGGACCAGGCCGATGCCATCCGCTCGAACCCGCAGGTCAATCTCGCCTTCGCAGAGACGGGCAGCTGGCTCTCCGTTTCCGGTCTCGCCGACTTCGTCGACGACCGTGCGAAGGCCGAAGATCTCTGGGACGGAGAGGTCGACGCGTACTTCGATGGCGGAATCGATGATCCGAACCTCGGGCTCCTGCGGGTCACCGGGGAGTCTGCCCAGTACTGGGGCGTTCCCGGCGGCAGAGTCATGGCAGCGGTGAAGATCGCTGCGGCGAAGATCACCGGCAGCGAGGGCCCAGGTCGCTCCGGCACCACCGAGCTCTAGACGCGGTCCGACAACCCCCGCCTGTGGTCCGCCGCCGACAGGCGCAACTGGTCCAGAACGCGGACCACTGGCAGGATCGATGGCATGCGTATCCTCTCGATTCAGTCCTCGGTGTCGTATGGTCATGTGGGCAACTCGGCCGCGGTGTTTCCTCTGCAGCGCATCGGCGTCGACGTCATGCCGGTGTTCACCGTCATGTTCTCGAACCACACCGGGTACGGATCCTGGCGCGGACCCATGATGTCGGGGGACGACATCCGCGAGATCGTAACGGGGATCGATGAACGCGGCGGACTCGCCGACGTGGATGCCGTGCTCTCGGGCTACCAGGGCGGCGACAGTATCGGCGATGCAATTCTCGATGCCGTAGCTCGCGTGAAGCGGGCGAACCCCGAGGCGGTCTACGCCTGCGACCCAGTGCTCGGCAATGCGCGGTCGGGGTGCCATGTGTCTCCCGAGGTGCAGACGCTCATCCGCGACCGTGTCGTTCCGCAGGCCGACATCATCACCCCGAACCAGTTCGAGCTGGGCTTTCTCACCGGCACGACCCCCGACAGCCTCGAATCGACGCTCGCCGCCGTCGACCTCGCACGGGATGCCGGATCGGCCGCAGTACTGGTCACCAGCGTCGACCGGCCCGAGCGGCCCGACGATGTCATCGAGATGCTCGCAGTGACGGGAGCGGGCGCTTGGACGATCGAGACTCCGCGCCTGCCATTCAAGGTCAACGGTTCGGGCGACGTCACCGCGGCGCTGTTCACCGCGCACTACCTTCGCACGCACGACGGCGCTGAGGCTCTCGAGCGCACGACGGCCAGCGTGTACGCGCTGCTCGAGCGCACCTATGCTGCGGGAACGCGTGAGCTGCAACTCGTGGAGGCGCAGGACGCCTATGCTCACCCCGATATGCGGTTCACGGCCCACCGCGTTCGCTGAGCGGCGGTGCGCGAGAATCGCGCCCGCCGCCCCGGTTCCGTCACGCGAGCCCGCGCCCGAGTAGGACTCCGCACACCGCGAGCCCCGTAGCTGCGGCGAGCATGCCGACACCGTTTGCGAGTGCCGCGATGTAGCGGCGCCCGGCCACGAGACGAACGGTGTCGACGCTCGCAGCGCTGAACGTCGTGTACCCGCCGAGAAAACCGGTTGCGACGACGGTCGCGAGGGGATGCTCCAGCGCGAGGCCCGTCACGACGCCGATCACGAACGACCCCGTGAGGTTCACCGTGAGAATGCCCCACGGAAAACGGGCGCGCAGGCGAGGCGAGAACGCGCTGTCGACCAGGTGCCGCGAGGCTGCGCCGATGCCACCCGCGATCGCGACGCCGATTGTCACCCACATGCCGCTCATCGGGTGTGCTCCGCCGGCAGGCCGCGCCGCCCGCTCGTCTCCGCGATCCAGCGCCCGGCGCAGAGACCGAGTCCGCTCACAACCGCCCCGCCCAGCACCGTCGCGGCAGCGTATCCGAGTGCCAGAGCGACCTGACCCTCGAGCAGCGCGGTCGCGAGGTCGCTGGCCAGCAGACTGTAGGTGGTGAACCCTCCGAGCACGCCGGTACCGAGAAGCAGTCGAGCACGATGCCATCGGGGGCCGCCGCGGTGCACGGCGACTGCTACGAGGGCACCGAGGGCGAGTGCTCCGATGAGATTGACGGTCAGCGTCGCGAGCGGGAAGCCGCCGGTCGCTGCAGGCGCACCCATCGCGTTCGAGACTGCGACTCGTGCGAGCGAACCCACCGCTCCCCCGAGCGCGACCACACCAACGTCGGTCAGTCGCTTTCGTCGGGTCACGCACACCAGTGTACGCGGCGCATTCATTCGCTCCTCCGCGGCCCGAAGACCCGCTCGCACCGGCGAAAAGCTCTCGCGCGAGGCCCATGAGTGCGCTAGCATCGCAAGAAAGTTCGGCATAACGAACTTTTCTATTCGACAATGCAGCGAGGAGCTGATCGTGCAACCAGGGAGGCCCAACCGCAGCACGCGCACGATGGGAGTGCTCCTCGTGCTCGCATTCCTCGGGACGGCGTGCTCCCCGCTCGACGCGACCGCGGGAGGCGACGGGTCGGCCGCGGACGGTCGTCCTGTTGTACTCACGACATTCACGGTGCTTGCAGACATGGCTCGCAACGTGGGCGGCGAGCACCTCGAAGTGCGATCGATCACGAAAGTGGGCGCGGAGATACACGGGTACGAGCCCACGCCGCTCGACATCGCCAAGGCTTCGGAGGCAGATCTCATCCTCGACAACGGGCTCGGACTCGAAGCCTGGTTCGCGCGTTTCGTGGAACAGGCAGAGGTGCCCCACGTCGTCGTCTCAGACGGCATCGATCCCATCGACATCGCGGGCGACGCGTACTCGGGAAAACCGAACCCGCACGCGTGGATGAGCCCGAGCAATGCTCAGGTGTACGTCGATCACATGATCGCGGCGTTCAGCGAGCTCGATCCCGATCACGCCGATGACTTCGCCGCTCGGGGAGCCGCATACCAAGCAGAACTCCAGGAGGTCGAGGATCGCCTCGCCAACGCTGTGCGCGCTCTCCCCGAGGCGCACCGCGCGCTCGTGACCTGCGAAGGCGCATTCTCATACCTCGCTCGAGATGCGGGGCTGACGGAGCGGTACATCTGGCCGGTGAACGCCGAGCAGCAAGCGACGCCGCGACAGATCGCGGACACGATCGAGTTCGTTCGCGACAACGAGGTTCCGGCGGTCTTCTGCGAATCCACCGTGTCCGATCGCCCCATGCTGCAGGTTGCGGAAGCATCGGGCGCCGCATTCGGCGGCACCCTCTTCGTCGATTCGCTCTCCGAGCCCGACGGTCCGGTGCCGACCTATCTCGACCTCATCGCTCACGACACCGAGACCATCGTCGAGGCCCTCAGCGGTGCGAAGGCGAGCTCATCATGACGACTGCCATCTCCGTTCGCGATATCACCGTGGGGTACGGCGAAATCACGGCGCTCGAACAGGCCTCGCTGCAGGTCGAGTCTGGGCGCGTGACCGGCGTGATCGGCATGAACGGCTCGGGCAAATCGACCCTCTTCAAGGCGATCATGGGGGCGATTCGGATAGAGCACGGGTCGGTCGAGGTCGCCGGGGCCACTCCCGCCGCCGCTCGGGCGAACGGCCTCCTCGCCTACGTGCCGCAGAGCGAGGACGTCGACTGGGCGTTCCCCGTCTCCGTTCGAGACGTCGTCATGATGGGCCGCTACGGCCGGCTCGGCATCACCCGGCGGCCGAGCGCCTCCGATCACACCGCTGTCGAGCAGGCGCTTGAACGAGTCGAACTCGCCGAGCTCGGCGACCGTCAGATCGGTTCCCTCTCGGGGGGCCAGAAGAAGCGCGCCTTTGTCGCGAGAAGCATCGCCCAGGATGCCGAGATACTGCTGCTCGACGAACCCTTCGCGGGCGTCGACCAGCGCAGTGAGGCCACGATCGTGCGGCTGCTCCGCGAGCTCGCCGCTGGCGGACGCACAGTGCTCGTCTCCACGCACGACCTCCACGCCCTGCCCGACCTGGCCGATGAAGCCGCGCTGCTGCTGCGGAGCGTGCTGTTCCACGGCCCGGTCGCCGAGGCACTCGCACCCGAGCGCCTGGCGCAGGCCTTCGGCTTGGAGACTCGCGCAACGGGAGAGAACGGAGGTACGCCGTGACCCCATTCGATTTCCTCTTCGAACCCTTGCAGTACGAATTCATGGTGCGTGCCATCATCACGACGACTATCGCCGCCGTCGTATGCGCGCTCCTGTCGTGCTGGCTCGTGCTCACCGGGTGGTCGCTCATGGGCGACGCGGTCTCGCACGCCGTGCTGCCCGGCGTGGTGCTCGCCTACCTCGTCGGCGCACCCTTCGCACTGGGGGCTCTGGTGTTCGGCTTCCTAGCCGTCGCTCTCATCGGAGCGATTCGCGACACCAGCCGAGTGAAAGAAGACGCAGCGATCGGCATCGTCTTCACGACGCTTTTCGCGCTGGGGCTCGTACTCATCTCCGTGATCCCCAGCCAGACCGACCTCAGCCACATCGTCTTCGGCAACATCCTCGGGGTGTCCGATGCCGATCTCCTGCAGATCGGCATCCTCGCCGCCGTCGCCTTCGTCGTGCTGATGATCAAACGGCGCGACTTGACCCTGTATGCCTTCGATCCCACGCACGCCCACGCGATCGGGCTCAACCCGCGCCTGCTCGGCGCGCTCCTGCTCGGCCTCCTCGCGCTGACGTCCGTAGTCGCCCTGCAGGTGGTCGGCGTGATCCTCGTCGTCGCCATGCTGATCATTCCCGGCGCCACGGCGTACCTGCTCACCGACCGTTTCCATCGCATGCTGGTGATCGCACCGATTCTCTCAGCGGTGTGCTCCGTTATCGGCATCATGCTGAGCTACTGGATGGATGCGGCCTCCGGCGGCCTGGTGATTCTGGTCCAGGGTTGCGCGTTCGCGCTCGTCTACCTCTTCAGCCCGCGTCAGGGCCTGCTGGTGCGGGGGCTCGTTCAGCGGCGACGGTCAGCACGTCGCCGCTCATCGGCGAGCGAAACGGTCACACGCAACGCCGGCTCATGAGCGGCGCAGCTCTCGGTCCGGCAGGTTCTCCGGAAAGTGCCCGTCCCCCATGTCGGGATCGGGCAGGAGTCCGTCCGGGTCGTAGAGCGCGATGCGGTGCCCGTCAAGTCGAAGCCTGCGCATGCCCTCGAGCGTCATCCGGCGTCCCACATCGAGAAATCGATCGACCCTGCTGACGTCGAAGAGCACGGTCGTCGGCTCTGCATCGATTGACTGCAGGCGATCGAGCACGGCCTCAGCGCCCGCGAACTGGATCGCGCCCTGCAGCACGACGGTGATGCGGTCCGTGCTTCGTTCGATCGCTCGAATCGGAGCAGACCCGACCGGGCCGGCCGTCATGAGGTGCAGGTTCATGTCTGCGGACAGCCTACGGAACGCCGCGACCCCTCGCGCGCTGTTCCCGTGGGCATCCAGGCGCGGAGAGAAGAGCCCGATCCCGATCTGGCCGGGAAGCACGCCGAGCATGCCGCCTGAGACACCGCTCTTCGCCGGAATACCGACCTCTGAAAACCACGAGCCAGCCGCGTCGTACATGCCCGCCGCCGCCATGACCGACAGCGCTTGACGCACCACATCGCTGGGCACCACCTGCGCTCCGGTCTGCGGATGCAGCCCTCCATTCGCGAGGCACGAGCCCATCACAGCGAGATCGCGGGCTGTGACCATGATGGAGCACTGCGCCGTGTAGCCTTCGACGGCCTCGTGCGCCGCCGCTGAGAACACACCGTAGTTGCGCAGCAGATGGGCGAGCGCCAGATTGCGGTCGGCGGTATCGAGCTCTGACCGCAGGATCGACTCGTTGATCCGGAGCTCGCGGCCGGCCAGCTCTGAAAGGAACCCGCGTGCTCGTTCCACGCGCGCGGCAGCCGTCGCGTCATCGCTGAGGAGCAGCTGATGGGTGGTGATCGCCCCGGCATTGATCATGGGGTTTCGCGGGCGGTGCGAGTCGTGTTCCAGGGAGAGCTCGTCGAAGGCCTCACCCGAGGGTTCGACACCTACCGACTCGAGCACGCGCTCCACACCGCGGTCCATGATCGCGGCTGCATAGACGAATGGCTTCGACACCGACTGGATCGAGAACTCGACATCCGCGTCACCCGCGGTATGCACACGGCCGCTCGTCGTCGCGAGTGCGACTCCGAAGCGATCGCGATCCGCCGCAGCCAGATCAGGGATGTAGTCGGCCACCGCGCCCCCGACGTGCGCACGCAGATCGGCAAGCACTTCTTGCAGGTATTCAGGAACAGGCGTATGCACGATGGTCTCCTCGGCGCGGTTTCGACGAGCGCACCCATCTCACTGTAGTTCCCAGCAACGCAAGAAAAGCCCCGCCGAAGCGAGGCTTTTCGAAGAAGTGGTGGATCTAAGGGGACTCGAACCCCTGACCCCCTGCATGCCATGCAGGTGCGCTACCAGCTGCGCCATAGACCCAGGGAAGTCGAGCGAATGCTCGCCCGACAACTCTTCTACTGTACATCACCCGGACACACGAGAGCCAAATCGATAGATCTCGGGCGCGTCACGTTTACTCGGCCGTGGAGGCCTGCGGAGCCTCGGGAATCAAGGCAGCCGTGTCGATCGTCGGGCAGTCCTGCCACAGCTTTTCCAGCTGGTAAAAGTCGCGCTCTTCCTGATGGAATACGTGAACGATCAGGTCACCGAAGTCGAGCAGGATCCAGCGACCGCTCTCGCGCCCCTCGCGTCGCACCGTGCGGACGCCCGCACCGTTCAGGGCATCCTCGATGCCATCGGAGATTGCCTGGACGTTCCGCTCGACGGAGCCGGTGACGATGAGGAACACATCGGCGAGGCCGAACTGCTCCGTCACTTCGAGCGCGACCTGCGCGGTCGCCCCCTTCTCGTCGGCGGCGACCACCGCGTACTTCAGGTCGGATCGCACGTCGCGTGTATCAGTTGCAGCGTTCAGTTCATGTCCTTCGTTCAGAGAATGTGGTTTCGGCCGGTCAGCCGAAGAAGCCGTTGCTCGCACCCCAGGCGCCGAGCCCGACGACGACCACGAGCAGGCCGCCACCGGTCAGAGAAAGCACGAGCGGGAGCTTGCTCTTCTCCCGGGTCGGCTTCGCGACCACCGGTATCCCGGAATCGACTCGGGCGCTGACCGCGTGTCTGGCGGAGACCGGAGCGGGGCCCTCGTTCCCCTCGTCTCGCTGCGGCATCTGATCTCCCGTGATCGGATGCATCTCGATCGAATCATGCAGCGCAGAGTGCCCGCCGGTCTCGCCCAGCGATCTCGGCAGTTTCAGCGACCCGGTGACGTAGAGATCACCGGTCGCCCCGAGCGGGCCCGTCAGGCCGCCGGTGTCCTCCGGCATTGTGGGGAGAATGAGCGCAGAGGTGCCCGTGCTCCCAGTCGACCCCTCCTGCGCGACGGCGCGCGAAATGAGGTCGTCGAAATCGCCACTCTGCGGCGTCTCTCCCGTATTCGGGAACTGACGCCCTGAGGGATCGTCGAACACCGACCGCCATTCCTCCGGCGGAGCGATGTCGGGGAACGAGTAGCTTTCGCGATGCTGCGGGTTGGCGCCGCCCTGCTCGCGCGGCCCATCGGTCGTCGCGGGCTTGAGCTCGGCACCCTCTTGAGCAACGGAGCTCGACGGCTCATCGTCAGCCGCTTGCGTGGGAAGCGCGACGGTCTCCGGAGGCGCTACCGGAAGATCCTCGGGCGCTTCGCTCGGCACCTCGGGCTGGGCCGCTTCCAGCACTGTCGTCTCAGCTTCGACAGGCGGCGCGGGCTCGGCTTCGACCAGCTCCGCCTCGATGACGGGCTCGGGTTCAGCTTCCGGCGCGGTCTCCGCTGCCGAATCGACGTCGACCGCCGTTTCATCCGCGACGATGGGCTCGGGTTCGATGACCGGTTCGGCTTCACGGGCGGGCTCGGTTTCTGGCTCGGAGCTCGCCTCGGCTCGACCGCCCGCAACTTCGCCGGTCTCCGCCCCGTCCGCTTCGCCCGCTTCGCCCGACTGCTTCGAACGCTGCCAGGGAAATCGACGCTTCGGCTTCGCCGGAGCTTCTGAGGCAGCAGGCTCGCCGAATTCATCACTCGCCGACGCAGGGCCGGGCGCAGACTCCTCGGATGCGGATTCCTCGGGTGCAGATTCGTCCGGGGCCGAAACCTCGGTGGCCGAAACCTCGGTGGCCGAAACCTCGGTGGCCTGACTCTCCGGCGGCGCCGGGTCAGCCGAATCCTTCTCATCCATCGCCTCTGCCTCGCGCAGCTCCTCAACGGTGAAGGGCTCGGTCGGTGGCGACATCAGCGTGTCGAAGTCCGGTTCGTCCTGAGCCGGAGCAGGGGCAGGGGTCTCAGTCCCGTCGGCCGCCGTCTCCGGGCCGCTCGCGTCGAGCGGTTCCGAGACGGTGGTGTCTGGGCCCGGCAAATTCTCGCCAGCAGCAGCGCCGGCCCCCTCAGGCTCGGTCACCGCGACCTCAGCACTGTCTGCCGCAGCGCGCCCCTGGGCCGCGAGCGCTTCGTCTCGCAGCTGACGCATTTCGCGACGGCTACGCGGCGTCCCATCCTCGTGGAAGGGAGAAATCTCGATCGGCGACTCGGGCGCCGGTGCAGCAGCGGGCACTGCAGAGGTCGGCGCATCGCCGTCGCCCACGATCTCCGAGAGATCCATGGCGCCGGTTTCTCCCAGGTCGCGCATGCGCCGCTCACGCCGGGTCAGCGGTCGTTGTTCGTCCTGCTCGCTCATCTACTCTGTCGCTTCCTCGGTGTATAGCCCGTGCTTCGCAATGTACTGCACCACACCGTCAGGGACGAGGTACCACACCGGATAACCTCGGGCGACTCGTGCCCGACAGTCCGTCGACGAGATCGCCAGCGCGGGAACTTCCAACAAGCTTACGTGCTCCTCGGATAATCCCGAAAGCGAGAGGTCATGCCCCGGGCGGGATACGGCGATGAAGTGAGCGTAATCCCAGAGGTGCTCCACGTCTTTCCAGCTGAGGATCTGCTCGACGGCGTCGGCGCCCGAGATGAAGAAGAGCTCCGCGTCCGGGTGCTGCTCATGCAGATCGCGGAGCGTATCCACGGTGTACGTCGGTCCCGCGCGGTCCACGTCGACTCGACTGACCGTGAATCGCGGATTCGAGGCGGTGGCAATCACCGTCATCAAGTATCGATGCTCGCTCGCCGAAACGTTCTGCTTCTGCCACGGGCGGCCCGTCGGCACGAACAGCACTTCGTCAAGGTCGAAGCTCTGAGCCACCTCGCTGGCAGCCACGAGGTGACCGTGGTGAATGGGATCGAATGTACCGCCCATCACCCCGATCCGACGTGTGTGTGACACGGTCGGCGCGCTCGTCTAGTGGTGGGTGGCTGAGCCGTGCTCGCGAGCGTAGGCGTCGGCCTTGGCGGAGTGACGGTTTGCGACATCACGGAATGAGAAGGTCACTGCTGCGATAACGCAGAACAGCGCGAATACGATCACGCCGAAGACGACGGCCGGGAACGGCAGCTCATTGACGACGTGGTGCCCCTCTTCGGCGGCAGCTGCGATCGTGGCAAGAAGTGACATTGGTGGTCCCCTGCATTCGTGACGGTGAATGGTACCGAATCAGTCTAGCGGGTGAGGTCAGCGGATCTGGCCAGCGCCGCGCACCAGCCATTTCGTGCTCGTGAGCTCGGGGAGGCCCATCGGGCCGCGCGCGTGCAGCTTTTGGGTCGAGATGCCCACCTCGGCGCCGAATCCGAATTCTCCTCCATCGGTGAAGCGCGTCGAGGCGTTCACCATGACCACGGCCGAGTCGACCTCGGACAGGAACCGCTCGGCGTTCGCGTAATCCCGCGTGACGATGGCCTCGGTGTGACGTGTCGAGTAGCGTTCGATGTGTGTCAGGGCATCGTCGAGCGAATCCACGACCTTGATGCCCATTTCGAGGGCAAGATGCTCCGTGGCCCAGGTCTCGTCGCTCGCGGGTACGACCCCCGATACGCGCTCCGCTGTCGCCTGATCCCCGTACACGGTCACGTTCGCGGCGAGCAGAGCCTCCGAGAGCCTTTGGAGCAGACGATCTGCGGCGCCGCGATGCACGAGGAGCGTCTCCGCTGCATTGCACACGCTCGGTCGATGCGTCTTCGCGTTGAGCGCGATCTCGACGGCCATGTCATCATCGGCCGACTCGTCGACGAACACGTGCACCACTCCTGATCCGGTCTCGATCACCGGGACCGTCGACTCGTTGACGACGGTCGAGATGAGCGACGCACTTCCCCGCGGAATGAGCACATCGACATAGCCTCGTGCGCGCATGAGCCTTCCGGCGCCCTCGCGTCCGAACGGATCGATGGTCTGCACCGCTTCACCGTCGAGCCCAGCGCCAGTTACCGCTTTCTGTATCAGCGCGACAAGTGCGGCGTTCGTCTGCTCAGCCGCGCTGCCACCGCGCAGCACGACGCCATTGCCGCTCTTCAGCGCCAGGGCAGCGATATCGATCGTCACGTTCGGCCGGGCCTCGTAGATCGCGCCGATCACGCCGAACGGCACGCGCACTTGGTTGATCATGATGCCGTTCGCCAGAGTGCTCCCACGCACCACCTGACCCACCGGGTCGGGCAAGGTGGTGAGCTCGCGAACCGCAGCGGCCAGGCCAAGCACCCGCGACTCATCGAGCCGCAGACGGTCGAGCAGGCCGACTCCGATGCCGTTCTCCTCACCCCGGGCAAGATCCTGCGCATTCGCGGCGACGATTTCCGGAATCGAGCTCTCGAGACCGACTGCGATCGCCTCGAGCGCGGCGTTCTTCGAAGCGGTGGTCGCAGTGGCGAGCGTTCGAGCAGCGTGGCGCGCACGCTCGAGCCGCTCCAGAAAAGCATCGGCAGCAGACATGAGCATCAGCCTAGCGCCTTCCTCGCCCCTGGATCAGCGCTGCTCGGTCTGCTCCGAGCGGGCCGTCACGGACGAGCAGCGAAGCGGGTGCCGTGGTCGGTGCCGTCGAGCACCGAGGCGAGCAGGCGGGTCTCTGTAAGCAGCACGGTCGCGCCCGCATCGGCAGCGAGACGCGCCGCCTGCACCTTCGTGGCAGCGCCGCCGGTGCCCCAGCCAGACTGGCTTTCACCGATCTCGATCCCCTCCAGCGGGTCTCCAAATGCGACCTCAGCGATGCGCACGGCGCCGGCGATCATCGGTGGCGCCGTGTACAGCGCGTCGACGTCGGAGAGCAGCACCAGTCGATCAGCGTCAACGAGGCGAGCGACGAGCGCGGCGAGGCGATCGTTGTCGCCGAACCGAATCTCGTGGGTCGCCACCGTATCGTTCTCGTTGATGATCGGAAGGATGCCGAGCTGCAGCAGCCGTTCGATCGCGCGGCGGGCGTTGTCTCGGTGGGTGGGATTCTCGATATCGTGAGCCGTGAGCAATACCTGACCCGCGATGATCTCGTGCGTGGACAGCGCCCGCTGGTACCGGTTCACCAGAATGTTCTGGCCGACCGCCGCCGCCGCCTGCTGCGTCGCCAGATCTTCAGGGCGATCCTCGAGCCGCAGAAACGGCACTCCCGTTGCGATTGCACCGCTCGAGACGAGAATCACCTGTGCGCCCGCAGTATGCAGCCGAGCGAGCGAGGCGACGAGCTCCGGAATCTGAGCCGCATTCTCACCGCTGACGGAGGAGGAACCCACTTTCACCACGACCCGATGGGCCCCGAGCAGCTCGTCGCCGTGCGTCACGCCTGATCCTCCCAGAGCCCCGCCTTCCGCTCGCGCTCGAGCTCGGCGCGCGCTTCGGCCTTCGCGTCCATAAGGCCGTGGTAGTCGACACGACGTTCCTGGTTGGTGCGGCGACCGTTGGGGTCGACACGCAAGTCGGTGCCGCGAGCGCCCATCTGCACTTCGGCGGCGCTCGTCATGGTCGGCTCCCAATCGAAGACGACGCCCGATCCGGGACCGATCACCACCGTCGATCCGGCGACCGCCCCCGCCTTCACGAGCGCGTCCTCGATGCCGATCTTCTGCAGACGGTCAGCCAGGTACCCCACGGCCTCGTCGTTCTTGAAGTCCGTCTGCGCGACCCAGCGCTCGGGCTTCGCGCCCAGAATCCGGTACAACGTTCCGTAGCTTCCACCCTCGGGCACGACTCGGAACCCGCCATCGTCCACCGCCTTGGGCTGCAGCACGATGCGCTCTTGCACGGGGGCCTCGTCGATGCGTCGCTGGCGTTCGGTCTCGACCAGCTCTGCGAGCGCGAAGCCCAGTTCTCGAAGCCCCTCGTGCGACACGGTCGAGATCTCGAAGACGCGATACCCCTGCGACTCGAGTTCCGGCCGCACGAACTCAGCCAGTTCTCGCCCCTCCGGCACGTCGATCTTGTTGAGCGCGATGAGCTGCGGCCGGTCGAGGAGTGCAGTCTGCCCTTCGGGGACCGGGTAGGCCGCGAGTTCGCTCTTGATGACCTCGAGATCGGAGATGGGATCGCGCCCCGGTTCGAGAGTCGCGCAGTCGAGCACGTGGAGCAGAGCGCTGCACCGCTCGACGTGGCGCAAGAAGTCGAGGCCGAGCCCCTTCCCCTCGCTCGCGCCCTCAATGAGACCGGGAACGTCGGCGACCGTGAACCGGTGGTCGGCGACCTGTACGACCCCGAGGTTCGGGTGCAGCGTGGTGAACGGGTAGTCGGCGATCTTCGGCTTGGCGGCGCTCATCGCCGCGATCAAGCTCGACTTGCCGGCGGACGGATACCCGACCAGCGCGACGTCGGCGATCGTCTTGAGTTCGAGCGTGAGCGAACCCGCCCAGCCGTCGGTGCCCAGCAGTGCGAAGCCCGGAGCCTTGCGCTTCGTGCTTGAGAGTGCGAGATTGCCCAGACCTCCCACGCCGCCCTTCGCGGCGATAAACCGCGTTCCGGGTTCGGTGAGGTCGATCAGGGTCTCCCCCGCTTCATTCTTCACCACGGTACCGACAGGAACCGGCAGCACCAGGTCGGCGCCATTCGTTCCGGCTCGGTAGTCGCCAGCCCCGTAGCCGCCGTTCTCGGCGGTGCGGTGCGGTCGGCGGTGGTAATCGAGCAGGGTGGTCACCTGCGGATCGGCAACCAGGACCACGTCACCACCGTGCCCGCCTGCACCGCCATCGGGGCCGGCGAGCGGCTTGAACTTCTCACGGCGGATCGACACGCAGCCGTTTCCGCCGCGGCCTGACTGGACGTGCACTTGCACCTGATCGACGAACGTGACCATTACTGAATTCCCTGCCCTAGATACGGCAAAAGGCGAGCCGAAGCCCGCCTCGCCGTTGAATGCCTGAAGTTAGGCTGCGGCCACGATGTTGACGACCTTGCGGCCGCCCTTCGCACCGAACTCGACCGCGCCCGCTGCAAGAGCGAACAGGGTGTCGTCTCCGCCACGCCCGACGTTCGCGCCGGGGTGGAAGTGGGTTCCGCGCTGACGGACGATGATCTCGCCTGCGTTCACCTGCTGACCGCCGAAACGCTTCACGCCGAGGCGCTGCGCGTTCGAATCGCGGCCATTGCGGGTGGAGCTGGCGCCCTTCTTATGTGCCATGAGTCTCTACTCCTTGAATCGTAGTCGAAGCGATTACTTGATGCCGGTGACCTTGAGACGCGTCAGATCCTGACGGTGTCCCTGGCGGCTCTTGTAACCGGTCTTGTTCTTGTATCGCTGGATGACGATCTTCGGGCCGCGGAGGTCGTTGAGCACCTCTGCGGTTACCGTGACCTTGGCCAGCGCGGCTGCGTCGGTGGTCACCTGGTCGCCGTCGACGAGGAGCACCGCGGGAAGCTGAAGCTTGCCCGTGGAGTCGCCCGAAACACGGTTGACGGTGATGATCGAGCCGACCTCGACCTTTTCCTGACGTCCGCTTGTGCGCACTACTGCGTAAACCACTTCATACCCTTTTCTCGAGGATCGCCTTGCGTGTCGAACCGCAGCGCCGCCGCGATCGAAGCTTGTGTTCGCCACCCCAAAGAGTGGCACCAACGGTCAATAATATCTCGAAGCACCGATTTTGGTCAAATAGGATCCCCCGCGTGTCACGATCGCCCTGAATCCTTGAGCTTGGCCGTCGCATCCAGCGCTTCAGCGAGCGCCAACTGCGCCGCCTGCTTGGGGTCGGCCGGAGCACTCTCCGCAGCTCCCGCCGGGTTCGTGCCCACGTCGACGCGCTCGGTCTCCGACCCGCCGCGTAGCGGAGCGGTCGAGACACGACGATTGCGCGCCCTCCCGTTGCCGGCCGCCGGTGCCGCGGGAAGGGCTTCGAGCACAGAGTCGAGCAGACCGCCTCCTGAAGTCGGCTGCACGCGCTCCTGACGGGGCTCCGCAGGTCGCCCGCCCCGCTCTGCTCCCAACTGGGCGCGTCCGGTGGCGCGGGGCGCCTCAGGGCCAGACGCCTGAGAATCGCGCGATTCTTCGCCGGCGGCCACTACGCCCTGCAGTGCCCGCACGAGCTCGTCCTGCTGCGGCTCCTTCGCAGCGTGCAACGTCGATGCTGCGACCTGCGCCAGCATGTTCTTCGCACCGTCCGTGATCGCGTGGGTCTGCGCCTTCGCCTCGGTCGGCTGGTGCTGCTGCGCGTGCTGCTGCGGTTGCGGGTGCTGCTGCTGGCCCTTGCTACGCTTCGATCCGCGCGCGGGAGCTTCACTGCGATGGTGCTTGCTCACCGGCTCGTGATGCACGATGACGCCGCGGCCGGCGCAGACGTCGCAGGGCTCACTGAACGATTCGAGGAGACCGAGACCCAGCTTCTTGCGAGTCATCTGCACGAGTCCGAGCGAGGTGACCTCGGCGACCTGATGCTTCGTCCGATCGCGGCTGAGGCACTCCACCATGCGACGGAGCACGAGATCGCGATTCGATTCGAGCACCATGTCGATGAAGTCGACCACGATGATGCCGCCGATGTCGCGCAGTCGCAACTGGCGCACGATCTCCTCGGCCGCCTCGAGGTTGTTCTTGGTCACGGTCTCTTCCAGGTTGCCGCCCGATCCGACGAACTTTCCGGTGTTGACGTCGACGACCGTCATCGCCTCGGTGCGATCGATCACGAGCGAACCGCCGGAGGGAAGCCAGACCTTGCGGTCGAGCGCCTTTGCGATCTGCTCGGTGACGCGGTACTCGTCGAAGATGTCGCGCTCAGCGTCGTACTGCTCGACGCGCTCGAGCAGATCCGGTGCGACCTGCGAGAGGTAGTTCTCGATCGTGGCGTACGTATCCGCGCCCGAGATCGTCAGGCGGTGGAAGTCCTCGTTGAAGACGTCGCGCACGATCTTGATGAGCATGTCGGGCTCCGAGTGCAGTAGCACCGGCCCGCCGCCCTTCTCGACGCGCTTCTGAATCGACTCCCACTGGCGCGTGAGCCGCTGAACATCGTGGGTCAGCTGGTCCTCGCTGGCGCCCTCTGCGGCCGTGCGCACGATCACGCCGGCACCGTCTGGCAGCACCGCCTTGAGAATCTTCTTCAGGCGAGCGCGCTCGGTGTCGGGGAGCTTTCGCGAGATACCGTTCATCGCCCCGCCCGGTACGTAGACCAGAAAGCGGCCGGGGAGGGAGATCTGGCTCGTCAGACGGGCGCCCTTGTGGCCCACCGGATCCTTCGTCACCTGCACGAGCACCTGGTCGCCCGGCTTCAGCGCGTTCTCGATCCGTCGGGCGGTGTTGCCTCCCTCGAAGTCCGACCAGTCGACCTCGCCCGAGTAGAGCACCGCGTTGCGGCCGCGACCGATGTCGACGAAGGCCGCCTCCATGCTCGGGAGCACGTTCTGCACGCGGCCGAGATACACGTTGCCGATCAGCGAGTTCTCGCTGGAGCGCGCCACGTAGTGCTCCACGAGCACCTTGTCCTCGAGCACGCCGATCTGCACGCGGTCGGCAGTGGTGCGAACGATCATCTCGCGATCGACGGACTCGCGGCGCGCGAGAAACTCCGATTCGGTGATGACCACCCGGCGGCGACCAGCGTCGCGTCCGTCGCGTCGACGCTGCTTCTTCGCCTCGAGGCGGGTGGATCCCTTCACCTTCTGCGGCTCAGTGATGACCGGAGCCTGTCGCGGCTGGCGACGCGGCGCCTCTTCGTCCGGTGCCGTCCCGGTCTCACTCAGCGAACGCTTACGGTTGCGGCGCTGGGATGCCGCCGACTCCCGCTCCTCCGACGCGTCATCGCGGGAGAAGCGCTCATCGAGCAGATCGTCGAGCTGCCGAAGCTCGTTCGGTCGGAAGTCGACGCGCCGGGGTCGCGGTGCGATCGGAGGCACATCCGGCGCGAGGAAGATGAGCCGGGTCGTTGCGCGGAACCGCTCCTCGGGCGACATCTCAGCAAGGGGCAGGATGAGTTGGGGCGTCTCGCGCGGCGGGCTCTGCTCGCTGTCCGGGGCGGCATCAGCTCCACTCGAGGCTGCAGGCTCGCCATCGCTCGCAACGGACTGCTCAGAAGCATCCGCGCCTGCGGAGAGCTCCAGATCTTCCGAGGGCGCGTCGGCCGCGTGGTCGTACTGTTCCGGTGTCGTGTTCTTCACCATTCCTGGTGTCTCCTCTGCCCCGGGAGAATGCGCATTCCCCTGGGGTTGCTCATCTGTGCGGTGTCATCCGCAAATCCTGTTCTCCGCGAACGGGTTCGCTCGCGCTCGGTCGTTCATCGACCGGTGAAAGTCCATCGACCTTCAAAAGACTGTGCGTGAGATTCGCCGGTCGGGCGCCTCTCACCATCACCATTATGTCATGACCGTGTCCGGCCGTGGCCGTGGAGATGAACTCGCAGCCAGGAGCAGTAGGATCGCGCCATGAGTTCAGAGCTCCGCGCCCCGTCCCGATCCGTCGCATTCGCAGTATTCACGGTGGTCGCTGGAGCTATCGGATGGTTCGCGTCCTTCGAGCTTCTCACGGAGTACGTCAAGACGCTGCAGAACCCCGACTACATACCGAACTGCTCGGTCAGCATCCTCGTCACCTGCGGCCCCAACATGGCGTCGTGGCAGGGTGCGCTGCTCGGTTTCAGCAATACCATCATCGGCGTCGCTGCATTTGTCGCGCCGATCGCGGTCGGTGTTGCGCTTCTGGCCGGAGCGCGGTTCGCACCGTGGTTCTGGGTGGCCTACCAGATCGGCTTGCTCGGTGGGTTCGCGCTCGTCACCTGGCTCTTCGTGCAGAGTGTCTTCGTGCTCGGCACGCTCTGCCCGTGGTGCATGGTGGTCTGGACGGTGACGATTCCCCTGTTCTGGGTCACGTTGTTCCGCCCGTATGCTGTCGGAGACATCCCGGTCACTCCGAGACTGCAGCGCGTCTTCGCCCGCTGCTTCAGCTGGAACTGGGTAATCATTCTGGTCTGCTTCGCCGCGATCGCGTTCGTCGCGCAGCTGCAACTCGACTGGGTTTCAGAGTTCAGCCGCGGCTGACGAGATCATGCCAGAGGCGATCCGCCTGCGCGAGCGACTGCTCGAGCGTGCCTGATGTGTCGATGACGACGTCGGCGATTTCTCTTCGCTGCGCGTCGTCGCCCTGGTTGGCGATCCGCTGACGCGCTGCTTCCTCCGACATGCCACGCAGCCCGACCATGCGCTCCACCCGCGTCTCGGCATCCGCCTCCGCGACGACGATGAGATCCCACGGCTCGTCTCGCGCGTCGGTCTCGGCCAGCAGAGGCACCTCGTACACAACGATTGCCGCAGGATTCTCAGCCCGCGCTTGTTCCACGCGCTCCCGGAAGAGCCGTCGCACCTCGGGGTGAACGATCGAATTGAGGTCGCCCAGTGCCGCGGCGTCGCCGAACACAACCGCACCGAGTGCGGCGCGATCCAACGAACCGTCAGCCCGAACCATTTCCGTCCCGAATCGCTCGATCACCCGCACGAGTCCGGGGGAACCGGCGGCCACGGCCTCGCGGGCGAGTGCATCGGCATCGATGCGAACAGCGCCGAGTTGCGCGAGACGGGCTCCGATCGTCGATTTCCCGGCGGCGATCCCGCCCGTCAAGCCGATCAATTGCATGCTGTCAGCTTATCCGGCGACACCGTAGGCTGATTCCCAGGGAGGCGAACATGCTCGAGATCATCACCGGAGTCGTGCTTGCGGCATCAGCGGGCCTCAACGCGTACATTCCGCTGCTCGGCGTAGGGCTCTTGTCGAGATTCACCGAGTGGGTGAGTCTGCCGAGCGGCTGGAGCTGGATCGAGAATGACTGGTCTCTCGGCATTCTGGCTGTGCTGCTCGCGTTCGAGATTCTCGTCGACAAGGTTCCGGCGCTCGATTCGGTCAACGATGTGCTCCAAACTCTGATCCGGCCTGCCTCCGGAGGCATGGTCTTCGCGGCCGGAGCTGGAAGCGACACCGTGGCGGTGTCGGATCCCGCCGCATTCGTCGACTCGGCCGACATCTGGCCGGTGGTTCTCGGAGCGGCTGTTGCTCTGGTACCGCACGCACTGAAAGCTCTCGCCCGCCCCATACTCAACGTGCTCACGGCGGGGGCCGGCGCCGCGGTGGCGAGCACGTTCGAGGACATCGGCGCCGTCGTACTCACCGTTCTCGCAGTCATCGCTCCGCTCGTCGCGCTCGTCGTGCTCGGTTTCGTGATCTTCATACTCGTACGCAGGCTCCGCCGCGCGCTCCGAGAGCGACGCACCCGCGCGATCGCGGGTGCGTCGCTCTCGTAAGACCTCCCCGCATACGCGGGAAGGCCCGGCCCCCGAGAACGGGAAACGGGCCTTCCGGGCACTGCGGGAGAGCTTAGTTGCCCTCGAGCTGAGCCTTCAGCGCCGCGAGAGCGGCATCGTCGGCCAGAGCGCCGGCAGAAGCCGCGTCACTCGAGAACGTCGAGGAGGGAGCTTCAGCGGTGGGCGCTGCGGCGGCCTCGGCCAGCATCGAAGCGACCTGCTTCTTGTGGGCTTCCCAACGCTCCTGGGCAGCAGAGTATTCCTGCTCCCACTTCTCGCGCTGCGACTCGAAGCCTTCCTTCCACTCCTGCGTCTCGGGATCGAAGCCCTCGGGGTACTTGTACTCGCCGTTCTCGTCGTACTCCGTGGTCATGCCGTAGAGCGCCGGGTCGAACTCGGTGCCCTCGGGGTCCACGCCCTCGTTGGCCTGCTTCAGGCTGAGCGAGATGCGGCGGCGATCGAGATCGATATCGATGATCTTGACGAAGACCTGCTGGCCGGCCTGAACGACCTGCTCAGCGAGCTCGACATGCTGGCCCGACAGCTCCGAGATGTGCACGAGGCCCTCGATGCCGTCTGCAACGCGAACAAATGCACCGAAGGGTACGAGCTTGGTGACGACGCCCGGCGCGATCTGGCCGATCGCGTGGGTGCGTGCGAATACCTGCCACGGGTCTTCCTGCGTCGCCTTGAGCGACAGCGAGACGCGCTCGCGATCGAGCTCGACGGAGAGCACCTCGACGGTGACCTCCTGGCCGACCTCGACGACGTCGGAGGCGTGCTCGATGTGCTTCCAGGAGAGCTCGGAGACGTGCACGAGGCCGTCGACTCCACCGAGATCGACGAACGCACCGAAGTTGACGATCGACGAGATGACGCCCTTGCGGACCTGACCGGGCTTGAGCTCGGCGAGGAAGGAAGAACGGGTGGCCGACTGAGTCTCCTCGAGCAGCGCACGGCGCGAGAGCACCACGTTGTTGCGGTTCTTGTCGAGCTCGAGAATCTTCGCTTCGATCTCCTGGCCCAGGTACGGGGTGAGATCGCGCACGCGGCGCAGCTCGATGAGCGAAGCCGGGAGGAAGCCGCGGAGCCCGATGTCGACGATGAGGCCGCCCTTGACCACCTCGATGACGGTGCCGGTGACGACACCCTCGTTCTCCTTGATCTTCTCCACGTCGCCCCAAGCGCGCTCGTACTGAGCACGCTTCTTCGACAGGATGAGGCGACCTTCCTTGTCCTCCTTCTGGAGCACGAGCGCCTCGACGGAATCGCCGACCTCGACGACCTCACCGGGGTCGACGTCGTGCTTGATGGACAGCTCGCGCGAGGGGATGACGCCCTCGGTCTTGTACCCGACGTCGAGGAGTACCTCGTCGCGGTCGATCTTCACGACGGTGCCCTCGATGAGGTCGCCGTCGTTGAAGAACTTCAGGGTCGATTCGACCGCTGCAAGGAAGTCTTCGGCTGAGCCGATGTCGTTAACTGCGACCTGCTTGCGTTCGGTCGTTGCGTTCGTCATGTAATTGGTCTCCAGAATGGACAGGGTATCGAGGCGGAAACGCGCCGATTACGGCCGAATCCCGAAGATTCGAGAACGTTTCCACATGTGGACATGGTTGAGTCGCCACAGATGTGACACTTCATACTACCCGGGGACGCGCCCGGGTTCAATCACGCAATTCAGTCGGCGCGTCAGTGTGCTGCAGCGTTCCAGTTGGGTCCGTGACCCACCTGCACTTCGAGCGGCACGGAGAGCTCCGCGGCGCCGGCCATCTCCTCACGCACGATCGCTTCGAGGGCGTCCCACTCCCCTGGCGCGACTTCGAACATGAGCTCGTCGTGAATCTGGAGCAGCATGCGAGATGCCATGCGCGCTTCGTTCATACGGGATTCAACCTTGATCATGGCGCGCTTGATGATGTCTGCAGCCGATCCCTGAATGGGCGCGTTGAGCGCGGCTCGCTCGGCGTTCTCTCGGAGTACCCGGTTCGGGCTCGCAAGATCGGGGAACGGACGGCGTCGACCGTAAATGGTCTCGGTGAACATGTCGCGCTTCGCCTGATCGACGACCGAGCGGAGGTAATCGCGCACCCCGCCGAACCGCTCGAAGTAATCGGTCATGAGCTGCTTCGCTTCGGCCGCGCTGATATTCAACTGCTTCGACAGCCCGAACGCCGAGAGCCCGTACGCAAGACCGTAGGACATCGCCTTGACCTTCGATCGCATCTCGTTCGTCACGTCTTCCGGCGCCACGCCGAAGATGCGCGCGCCCACGAAGCGGTGCAGGTCTTCGCCTTCGTTGAACGCCTGGATGAGTCCTGCGTCACCCGAGAGGTGCGCCATGATCCGCATCTCGATCTGGGAGTAATCCGCCGTCATCAGCGTCTCGAACTCGCTGCTGTGAATGAATCCCTCGCGAATGCGTCGACCCTCTTCGGAGCGCACGGGAATGTTCTGCAGGTTGGGGTCCGTCGACGCCAACCGCCCCGTGCTCGAACCCGTTTGCACGAAGGTCGTATGAATACGTCCATCGGCCCGCACGGACTTGATCAGCGTTTCGATCATCTGCCGCAACTTGTTCGCATCGCGGTGCCCGAGCAGGGCATCGAGGAACGGATGCGGCTGCTTGGCCTGCAACTCGGCAAGCGCGGCCGCATCAGTGGTGTATCCGCGCTGCGTCTTCCGCGTCTTCGGCATGTCGAGTTCTTCGAACAGCACCTCTTGCAACTGCTTGGGCGACGACAGATTGACCTCGTGCCCGATGGCGTCGAATGCCTCCTGCTGCAGGCGGGCGACACGCTCGGTGAGTTCGGCATGCTGCGCTTCGAACAGGGGCGCGTCGATCTGCACTCCGCGGTGCTCGAGCCCGTCGAGCACCGCCACGAGTGGAAGCTCGATGTCGCGATAGATCTCGCCCGAGCGCGACTCGAAGCGTTCCACGGCCGCCTGGTGCGTGCGCACTGTGTACCACGCGAGCGTCGCGGTGTCGGCAACGCTGCCCTCTTCGGGAACGAGCTGATTCGGGTCGCCCGCCGGCACCTGTTCGCCGAGATATCTGAAGACGGCGTCTGCGAGGCTCTTCTCTGCAGCTGAAGGACGCAGCACCCATGTGGCGAGGAGTACATCGCCGGCGATCCCGCCGATGCTGACACCCGCGTGACGCGCGACCGCAAGCTGCTGCTTCGAGTCGAAGAAGACCTTGGAAGCGTCGGACGACAGCCACTGCTCGAAGAGGACGAAATCACGACCGCCGGGTTGCCAGTCGAAGCGCACCGAGGAGTCTGCGGTAGCCACACCCACGTCGTACCCGCCATCGAGTTCGCGAATGAGCACCGCCGGCGCTTCGTGCTTCGCAAGCCAGTCGGCCAGCTCCTCGTCGATCAGGTTCTTGGGCTCAGGACGATCGGGGGCCAGCGCCGTCGTTGTGGCGATCGCTCCCCCAGCCGGCACGTCGGCGCCGGCGAGTTTGCCCACGCGCTGCAGCAGCGTGCGGAACTCGAGCTGTGCAAAGATCTGCTGCACGGCCGACATATCGATCTCGCCGCGCTTCAGGTCATCGAGCTCGAGGTCGAGATCGACGTCGCGCACGAGCCGGTTCAGTCGACGGTTGCGCTCGGCGAGATGCGCATGTTCGCGCAGGCTCTCGCCGACCTTGCCCCCCACTTCGTCCTGACGACGAAGAATCTCCTCGAGCGACCCGAATTGGTTGATCCATTTGACGGCCGTCTTCTCGCCGACCCGCGGAATCCCCGGGAGATTGTCGCTCGTCTCCCCGACGAGCGCCGCGATCTCAGGGTACTGCTCGGGCCGAATTCCATAGCGCTCCATCACCTTCACGGCGTCGTACCGCGTCAGCTCGCTCACGCCCTGCTTCGACGGGTAGAGCAGCGTGACCCGGTCGTCGACCAGCTGAATCGTGTCACGGTCGCCACTGACCACGAGCACACGGTAGCCGTGCTCGGACGCCCGGGTCGCGAGCGTCGCGAGGATGTCGTCGGCTTCGTAGTTCTCCTTCTCGATCGTGCGGATTCCCATCGCGTGCAGCGCATCCTGCAACAACGGAATCTGCCCCTTGAACTCCGGGGGCGTCTCACCACGGGTGCCCTTGTACTCGGGGTACTCGTCAGTGCGGAAGGAGTGCCGCGAAATATCAAACGCCACGGCCAGCGCGTCGGGCTGTTCATTGCTGAGCAGGTTGATCAACATGGCGATGAAGCCGTGGATCGCGTTGGTGTGCTGCCCCGACTGCGTCTGGAAGCTGTCTACCGGGAGCGCATAGAACGCGCGGAAAGCGAGCGAGTGGCCGTCGATGACCATGAGAGTAGGCTGAGTGTTCGACACGTGCCCAGCCTACAATCCGCCACCGACATTCCCCAGGGCGGACGCGGTCGCTCGGGATCCGCGCGTGTCATCGACACGACGAAAGGCACCCATGGTCGTCCTCCCCAACGCTGCATCTCCGATTCCAGGCGACGGCATCGAATACATCCGCCACCGCGGGTTGGGCGCTCTGGCCGAACGCATGGGGATCGAAATGACGGAGTTCACCGCCGAACGCGCCGTCGCAACCATGCCCGTCGCAGGGAACACGCAACCGGTGATGCTGCTGCACGGGGGCGCGTATGTCGTGCTCGGCGAGACGTTGGGCTCGATGCACGCCAACTTTCACGCGCCCGAGGGCCACGTCGCCGTCGGACTCGACATCAATGCCACCCATACCGGGTCCGCGACCGAGGGGCACGTCACTGGAGTGTGCACACCGATCAAGCTGGGCAAGAGCGTGGCGGTGCACGAGATCGTCGTGACGGATGCCCGTGGTCGACGGTGCTCGACCGTGCGCATCACGAATTTCTACAAGCGAGTCGCAGAGTAGCGAGGCACCGGGGCGGCGTGGCTTCTCCAACACAGAACGCCCCGGCCCGCGTGAGCGGAACCGGGGCGTTCGGAAAATTGCCGACTAGTCCTTCTTCGGACCCAGCTGATCGATGATCGTCTTCGCGACATCCTGCATCGTCAGCCGTCGATCCATGGACGCCTTCTGAATCCAGCGGAACGCCTCGGGCTCGCTCAAACCCATCTTGTCGTTCAAGATGCCCTTGGCGCGGTCGACGAGCTTCCGAGTCTCGAAACGCTCCGCGAGGTCCGCGACCTCACTCTCCAAGGCGACGATCTGCTGGAAGCGAGACAGTGCGATCTCAATCGCGGGAATCAAGTCTGCCGGGGTGAAGGGCTTCACCACATAGGCGAGAGCTCCCGCCTCGCTCGCGCGCGCGACCAGTTCTCGCTGGCTGAACGCCGTGAGCAGCACTACCGGCGCGAGGTGCGTCTTGTTAATGCGCTCCGCCGCGGAGATGCCATCGAGCTGCGGCATCTTGACGTCCATGACCACCAGGTCAGGGCGCAGTTCTTCCACGAGCTTCACGGCAGTTTCGCCGTCTCCGGCCTCACCGACCACTTCGAAGCCGTTATCGCGCAGCGTCTCGACGATATCGAGGCGGATCAGGGATTCGTCTTCCGCAACGACAACGCGTCGCGGAGCGCTCGGTGCAGTGCTCTGGTCATTCACTGTTCCAGCTTACGTCATTCTCCCTGTGCGTTTTCGCCCCCTATTCGAGATTCGCGACGGGTTCGGGATCTTCGGTGTCTGCTTCACCGAACTCGGGCGCCTCGGGGTGTCCGTGCTGCACGAGGAGGTCGTCGTCTTCCTTCGGCTGCGACAGTGGCGCGCGGCCCTCTTCCCCGTCGGGATGCGCACTCGTATTGTTCATCGACATGATGTCCTCCTCTGATGGATGGACTTCAAGTGTGCAGCGGGCCATTTCGAGATGCCAGGGGCTAGCCTGAGCGCCCGCGCAGCTCTACCCTGCCCTCAGCTTCCTCGCTGACACGACCTCACCTGCGCTCGGAGCCCTCTCCTGGCAACGAAGAAGCCCCCGTTCCGCCGCGATCCGCGACGAAGCAGGGGCTTCGTGTTCGTGCCGAATGCGGGACTTGAACCCGCACGCCTTTCGGCAACGCATTTTGAGTGCGCCGTGTCTGCCAATTCCACCAATTCGGCGAACTCCCCAAGCCTACCGCACGGGGAGGCGGGTGTTAATCCGACGCGGGCTCGGTGCCCTTCGTGAACTTCCGCGGTCCCGCTTCGGGCAACAGGCCCGTGGCCTCCCCGATGCGATGGATGCGCAGCGTGTTCGTCGTGCCCACGACCCCGGGAGGCGATCCGGCGATGATGACGACCTTTTCGCCGACCTCGACGCGTGAGTGTTCGAGCAACACCTTGTCGACCTGCACAAACATCTCGTCGGTGCTGTCGACGCGAGGCACCTCGTAGCTGCGAGCACCCCACGTGAGTTCCATGCGACGGCGGGTGTCAGGATCGGGCGTGAACCCGATGATCGGCATCGGACGCCGGAGCCGCGACATGCGGCGCACCGTATCGCCCGACTCCGTGAAGACGCAGATGTACCGGGCTCCGACGAAGTCGGCGACATCGGACGCTGCGAGCGTCAGCACGCCGCCCTGCGTGCGCGGAGCGGCACCCAACGGTTCGATGCGGTCGAGCGCGTGATCCTCAGTCGCTTCGATAATCTTCGCCATCGTGGCGACGGCCTCGATGGGATACGCTCCGACGCTCGTCTCTCCCGAGAGCATGACGGCGTCAGCACCGTCGAGCACGGCATTCGCACAGTCAGACGCCTCGGCGCGCGTCGGTCGCGGATTCTCGATCATCGATTCCAGCACCTGGGTGGCGACGATGACCGGCTTCGCATTGCGACGGGCAATCGTCACCGCCTCAGCCTGCACCAGCGGCACCCGCTCGAGCGGCAGTTCCACACCGAGATCGCCGCGCGCCACCATGATGCCGTCGAACGCCGCAACGATGCCCTCGAGGTGCTCGACGGCCTGGGGCTTCTCGATCTTGGCGATGACCGGCAGACGCACGCCGGCCTCATCCATGATCTCGTGCACGCGCGTGATGTCGGCGGCGTCGCGCACGAACGAGAGTGCGATGTAGTCGACGCCGAGCGCGAGCGCCCAGCGCAGATCCTCTTCGTCCTTGTCGGAGAGCGCCGGCACGTTGACCGCGACGCCGGGCAGGTTGATCCCCTTGTTGTTGGAGATCGATCCGGGCACCTCGACCACGGTGTAGACCGTGTCCTCCGTGACGCGCACCGCGCGCAGGGTCACCTTGCCGTCGTCGATCAGGAGTGGGTCTCCGGCGCTGACGTCACCCGGCAGCCCCTTGTGCGTCGTCCCGCCGATGGTGCGATCTCCCACGACGTCGCGCGTCGTGATCGCGAACTCATCGCCGACCGCCAATGCGTACGGCCCGTCCTCGAAGACGCCGAGACGAATCTTCGGCCCCTGCAGGTCGGCGAGCACCGCGATCGGGCGACCAACCTCGGCCTCGGCACGACGGATGTTGCGGTAAATGCCCTCGTGCACGTTGTACGTGCCGTGAGACATGTTGAGCCGTGCAACATTCACGCCGGCCTGTATCAGCGCGAGCGTGTGGTCGTAGCTGGAAACAGCGGGTCCCCAGGTGGCGACGATCTTGGCGTGACGCATGCAGCGTGCTCCTTCGGTTAGCGGGTCTTGCCGGGGTGGGCGCCGAGGGCTGGCTCCAGCTCGGCTTCGGGGGCATCAGTGTCGTCGGCCGCCGACGCGGATGCAGCGTCACCGCGATCGATCACGTGATAGTACTCATTCGCATCGGCCGTCTCCGCGAGCACGTTGTCGCCCGGGTGACGGCGGCCGGGCAGGTACACCGTGTTCTCGAGCCCTACGTGTCGGCGACGGCGCAGCACGAACAACAGGATTCCGACCACGACAGCGAGGAGGGCGGCGATCACGTTGGTGCGCAGACCGAGGAAGATGAGGCTCGGGTCGACGCGCAGCGACTCCGTGAACGCACGGCCGATGCCGTACCAGATGAGGTACATCGCGAAGAAGGTGCCCCAGCGCGGCCGCCACTTCCGCTCGATGGCCAGCAGTACGACGATCCCGAGAATGTTCCACAGGGCCTCGTAGAGGAACGTCGGGTGGAACAACGTGCCCTCGGGGAGGCCGATCGGGAAAGCCGAGTTCGTCGACTCGATCTCGAGACCCCACGGGAGGGTGGTGGGCCCGCCGAACAGCTCGTGATTGAACCAGTTGCCCAGTCGGCCGACCGCCTGCGCCAGCAGCAGGCCGGGCACGAGCGCGTCGGCGAACGACCAGAATCGGATGCCCGTGATGCGCGACGCGATGAGCACGCCGATGCCGCCGCCGATGAGCGCGCCGAAGATGGCGATGCCGCCGTTCCAGAACGCGAAGATCTCGAGCGGGTTCTTGCCCGCCCCGAAGTAATCGCCCCAGTGAGTGACGACGTGGTACAAACGCGCGCCGAGGATGCCGAGCACCAATGACCAGACGAGGAAGTCGAAGACCGCTCCTCGCTCGCCTCCACGCTGCCCGAGTCGCCGTGCGGTCCAGATCCCGGCGGCGATGATGCCGACGATGATGCAGAGCGCGTAGAAGTAGATCCGCAGCGGTCCGAGCTGCAGATACTGCAGCTCGGGACTCGGAATGCTCAACGGGAGAATCATTCACTCCTCTTTCGCCAGCGGCTACACACCGCAGGACACTGATGGATACCGCGCAGCCGAGCCGCGCGGCGGACGGGTCAATCTTAGCGCGCGGTGCCTCGGGCGATGCCCGCGACCGTCTCGGCGAGCTGCGGCACGCCGCCGTCGCGGAGGGCGCGCACAAAGGCGGTACCGACGATCGCACCGTCCGCATACTCGAGGGCTGCGGCTACCTGCTCGGCGGTTGAGATGCCGATGCCGACGCACGCCAGTGCGGCGCCCTGCTCCCGGAGTCGAGCGGTCAGCCCGCGCGCAGCGGCATCGAGCTCAGCACGCTCACCCGTGATGCCCATCGTGGACACCGTGTAGACGAAGCCCGTGCTCGAGCGGCTCACGAGACCGAGCCGCTCATCGGTGGAACTCGGGGCGGCCAGGAAGACGCGGTCGAGGCCGTGTACATCGCTCGCCGCGATCCACTCATCCGCAGCATCGGGCGTGATGTCGGGGGTGATGAGCCCGGCTCCGCCTGCGGCGGCGAGATCGCGGGCGAATGCGTCGACCCCGTACTGCATGACGGGGTTCCAATAGGTCATCACCAGCACCGGCACATCGACGGCTTCGCGGACGCGCCGCACCGCTTCGAAGACATCGGCGAGACGGAAACCGCCCGCAAGTGCCGTCTGGGTCGCTTCCTGGATCACGGTCCCATCCATGACGGGATCGGAGTACGGCACGCCGAACTCCAGGACATCTGCGCCACTGCGCGCCATCGCAATGGCCGCCTCGATGCTGGTGTCGAGATCGGGGAACCCGACCGGGAGGTACCCGACGAGCGCACCCCGGCGTTCCTGATTCGCAGTGCGAATCGCTTCTGCGACGCTTGACACCTGCTCGGTCATCCGTCGACCTCCGGTCCGTCCTCGGCGAGCAGTCCGAAGTACCGGCCGGCCGTCGCCATGTCCTTATCGCCGCGACCCGACAGACTCACGAGAACGACCCCGTCGGGGCCGAGTTCCGAGCCGATTCGCTGCGCGCCCGCGAGGGCGTGCGCGGATTCGATTGCCGGGATGATGCCCTCGGTGCGGCTGAGTAGCCGCAGCGCCTGCATCGCCTCGTCATCGGTAGCGGGAATGTACTCAGCGCGTCCGATATCGGCGAGCCACGCGTGCTCAGGGCCGACTCCCGGATAGTCGAGACCTGCAGAGATCGAATGCGACTCGACGGTCTGCCCGTCCGCATCTTGCAGTACGTAGGTCTTCGCTCCGTGAAGCACGCCCGGCCGCCCGCGCTCGATCGACGCCGCGTGGTGATCGGTATCGACCCCGTCTCCCCCGGCCTCCACACCGTACAGACGCACATCGGCGTCGTCGAGGAAGGCGTCGAACATGCCGATGGCGTTCGAGCCGCCGCCCACGCAGGCGACGACCGCATCGGGCAGGCGACCAATACGCTCGAGCAGCTGCGCACGCGCCTCTTCGGAGATGACCTTCTGAAAATCGCGCACCATCGCCGGGAACGGGTGCGGACCCGCTGCGGTGCCGAAGATGTAGTTCGTGCGGTCGACACTCGCGACCCAGTCGCGATACGCCTCGTTGATGGCATCCTTGAGCGTGCGAGACCCGGTTCGCACCGGAACGACCTCGGCGCCGAGCAGACGCATCCGAGCGACGTTCAACGCCTGTCGCTCGGTATCGACCTCGCCCATGTACACCGTGCAATCGAGCCCGAAGAGTGCCGCGGCGGTCGCAGTCGCGACTCCGTGTTGGCCGGCACCCGTCTCAGCAATGACGCGCGTCTTGCCCAGTCGCTTGGTGAGCAGTGCCTGGCCGAGCACGTTGTTGATCTTGTGCGAGCCCGTGTGATTGAGGTCTTCGCGTTTGAGGAACACGCGGGCGCCTCCGGCGTGCTCGGCGAATCGCGGCACTTCCGTGATCGGGGATGGACGACCGGCGTAGGTGAGCAGCAGTTCGGCGAGCTCGGCGCGAAAGGCGGGGTCAGCCTGCGCCTCGGCGTAGGCGACCGTGAGCTCGTCGATCGCGGCGATCAGGGACTCCGGCATGAATCGCCCCCCGAACTCTCCGAAGAACGGACCGTGCTGGTCGCGAAGGCTGGTCACTCCGGTAGTCGATTCGGTCACTAGTGTCCTTTTCAGCTCTCGACGTTTCAGACGCTCACGTACGATTGCAGCGTGGCGATGGGATCATTGGTCACGAGCGCTTCCCCGACGAGCACCGCATCGGCGCCCGCTTCCCGGTAATGCTCGACATCGGCAACGCTCAGCACGGCCGACTCCGCGACGCGGATCACTCCGGCAGGAATCTGATCTGCGACGCGACCGAACAGGTCTCGGTCGAGTTCGAACGTGCGCAGATCGCGCGCATTGACGCCGATGAGCTGCGAACCGAGATCGACGGCACGCGCAACCTCATCAGCGCTGTGCGCTTCGACGAGCGGAGTCATGCCGAGTTCGCGGATGACACTGTGCAGGCGGAGCAACCGATCCTGCGGCAGCGCTGCGACGATCAGCAGCACGAGATCGGCACCCGCCGCCCGAGCTTCGAGCACCTGGTACTCGTCACCGATGAAGTCCTTGCGCAGCACGGGAATGCTGATCGCCTTGCGCACCGCTTCGAGATCGGCGAGCGACCCCTTGAACTTTCGTTCCTCGGTGAGCACACTCACCGCGCTCGCACCGCCCGCCTCGTACTGGCTGGCGAGGTCGTGCGGTTGCGCGATGTCAGCGAGATCGCCGCGCGACGGGCTGGCCCGCTTGACTTCGGCGATCACTTTCATGTGCTCAGCCGGCTCGAGTGCCACGAGGGCGTCCAATGCCGGTCGGGCCGCAAGTGCCTCGGACTCGACTACGGAATAGGGCCGGCGCTCGCGACGCGCTGCGGCGTCCTCGAGCGATCCGGCCAGGAGATCTTCAAGCACGTCAGTCGTGAGCTGGAGGGGTGAACTTGGGGCCGTTCACTCCGTATCCGGCCTTCGAGAGGATCCAACCGAGCAGCGCGCCCACCACGACCACTCCCACGCACGCCCAGACGAGAACGGGCATGTCAAGGAAGAAGAAGACGGTGCCGGCTGCGATGCCGATCAGCATCACTACGACCGCCGTCCACGCGGCAGGCGAATCACCGTGACCGGGGTCTCCGTGCTGGGTACTCATGAATCTCCTCTGAACAGATTTCGACGGTTCCAGACTAGCGGAAATCTGTGACGCATTCCGGCACCGCCCCTGACCGGTCGACCGATCACGATGCTCGCGGTTCGTCAGCGCTTCGTCATCGGTTCGTCAGCGCTTCGTCAGCGCTTCGATCGCTCGACGGGATCGTCGCCGTCGCTGGGGTCGTCGCCGCCCGAGAGCGAGTCCCAGTCCGAGATGCGATCGGGCGCGCCCGCGGTCGCCGTATCCGGGCGCGGTGCCGCATCGTACTTGCGACCGCCCGCGGCCCAGGTGCCGCTGAAGAGGGCGACGACCAGCCCGAGCACTGCCGCGAGCACGCCTGCGACGACGCACGCCCAAATCCATGCCGAGAGCTGACTCCAGACGACGAGCGATGTCGTCGCCGCACCCGAGATTCCGGTCAGCGCTGTGATCGTTCCGGTGATCGCGGTGAGCGGAGCGGCGATGACGCTGATGGTGAGCGCCGCCAGGCCGGCTCCGAGCAGTGCGACCAGAACGCCGAGCACGCGACGGAAGACGGGGCCGGCGATGGTCAATGCGAGTGCCGCAGCGACCATCGCGATGGAGATCGGCGACACGGCCGCATTCACGTCGTGGCCGGCGACCACCTCGAGGCTGTGCGTGCCGTCGATCATGAATGAGATCCACGTCTGCGATCCTGCGAGCAGACCGAGTGCGCCGACGAGTGCGATTGCTGAGACGGTGAGGAGTTTAGGACGCATCTGCGACCTCCCCGAGCGCGTGCAGCGTGTTGGCGATGGCGATCGCGCGCAGCGGGGCGGCGGCCTTGCTGCGACACTCCGCATCCTCGGTCTCAGGCACCGAGTCGGCGACGACGCCGGCGCCGGCCTGCACCATCGCAACCCCGCCCTTGATCGTCGCAGTGCGAATCGCGATCGCGAGATCTGCGGCACCCCCGAGGCCGAAGTATCCGACCACGCCGCCGTAGACGCCGCGCTGGACCGGCTCCAGCTCATCGATGATCTGCAGCGCCCGCGGCTTCGGCGCGCCGGACAGCGTGCCCGCAGGGAACGTGGCCCGGAACACATCGATCGGGTTCGCTCCTGGCCGTTTCCGACCCTCGACGCTGGAAACGATGTGCATGATGTGGCTGAAACGCTCGATCCGCATGAACTCGGTGACCTCGACGGTGCCCGGCTCGCAGACGCGGAGCAGATCGTTGCGCGCCAGGTCGACGAGCATCAAGTGCTCGGCACGTTCCTTCTCGTCGGCGAGGAGGTCGCGCTCGTGCTGCTGATCCTCCTCGATGCTCGCCCCGCGAGGTCGAGACCCGGCGATCGGGTGCGTCAGCACGTGGCCGCTCTCCTGTACCGTGACGAGCGCCTCGGGGCTCGATCCGACCACGGCGAACGGCACGCCCGATGCGTCTTCGAGCTGCAGCAGGTAGAGATACGGGCTCGGGTTGAGGTGTCGCAGTACCCGGTACACGTCGAGGGGATCCGCAGTGCACTCCTGGTCGAAGCGCTGCGACGGCACCACCTGGAAGATGTCGCCATCGACGATGTACCGCTGCGCGGCTTCGACCGCTTTCACGTATTCCGGCGTGCTCGTCAAGCGCAGCGGCGCGGAGGCGGCATCGCGATCGACGCGGTTCAGCGGCGACCGCTGGGGGGCCGCGAGCGCGGCCTGCAGTCCGTCCAGGCGCGCCTGCGCATCCGCCCACTGCGCGTCTGACGCCAGATGTTCCGCCGAAGACTCCTCGGTCGATTCGGGATCGCTGAGCGCCGCATCGTTCAGCACGTTGGCGAGCAGCACGACACTGCCCTCCCGGTGATCGATGACCACGAGCTCTGAGACGAAGCTCAGGCCCTGTGTCGGCAGGCCGGGCCCTGCGGAGGGCCCGTGCTCGAGCTTCTCGAACTGCCGCACGGTCTCCCAGCCGAGGTATCCGACGAATCCGCTCGCGAGCGGCGGAAGCCCGGCGACCTGAGGCGACCGCCACCGCTCGTAGATGGCGCTGAGCGCTTCGACCGGCGCGAGCGCGTCGACGCCTCCCGGCAGCAATCGCTCGGCTGGCACCTCGAATGCGTCGTTCTGGGCCCAGTGCGCGCGGCCGCCCCGCTCGCCGAGCACACCGAAGCTGCCGGCGCCGACAAAGCTGAAGCGCGTCCAGACGCCGCCCTGCTCGGCCGACTCCAGCAGGAAGGTTCCGGGCCGCGACGCGGCCACTTTGCGGTAGATGCCGACGGGAGTATCGGCATCGGCGAAGATCTCTCGGCAGACGGGAATCACGGCGTGGGAGTCGCGTGCGGCGTCGAACGCGGCGCGCGTGGTGGTCAAGCTCACCGCATCAGCCTACCCGTCCGTGCGCGGGATAACCGTGCGCTACGCGTCGTCCGCCGGATCCCCCATGAGCGCGGTGACCTCGCGATCCGTGAAGCAAGTGCGGGTGCCCGTGTGGCACGCGGCGTCGATCTGCACCACGCGCACGAGGAGCGTGTCTCCGTCGCAGTCCATCTTCACGCCGCGCACGTACTGCCGGTGCCCGGAGGTGTCGCCTTTGCGCCAGTACTCGCGTCGCGAACGGGACCAGAACGTCACTCGGCCCGTGGTGAGCGTGCGCCGCACGGCCTCGTGGTCCATCCACGCCAGCATGAGGACGTCGCCCGAGACGTCGTCCTGAATGATGGCGGGCAGCAGACCGTCGTGAGCAAAGACGAGCTCGTTCGGGACCGGGTCGATATCGCTCATCACTCGGCTCCCGAGATCGCAGTGCGCACCGTGCGCCCGTCGGAGGCGAGCGCTGCCTTCACCTGTCCGATGGTGAACGTGCCGTCGTGGAAAACGGACGCTGCGAGCACGGCGTCGGCGCCCGCCTCGACGGCGGGCGAGAAGTGCTCCAGGCGGCCCGCACCGCCGGAGGCGATCATCGGCACCTCCGAGATCTCGCGCACGAGTGCCGTGAGTTCGAGATCGAAGCCTGCGAGCGTGCCGTCGGCGTCCATCGAGTTCACGAGCAGTTCGCCGGCACCCCGATCGACAGCCTCTCGGCACCATTCGAGCGCGTCGAGGTCGGTTTCACGCTTGCCGCCGTGCGTCGTCACGACGAATCCCGACGGCGTGCGCGGGCTGCGCTTCACGTCGAGCGAGAGCACCAGCACCTGCGCGCCGAAGCGATCCGCGATCTCCCCGATCACGTCGGGGCGCGCGATCGCTCCGCTGTTGATGCCGATCTTGTCGGCACCGACGCCGAGCAGCCGCGCGACGTCTTCTGGGCCGCGAACTCCCCCGCCGACGGTCAGCGGGATGAACACTTGCTCCGCGGTGCGGCGCACGACGTCGTAGGTCGTCGACCGGTCGTCGACCGTCGCCGTGACATCGAGAAACGTGAGTTCGTCGGCGCCCTGCGCGGCGTACCGTGCAGCCAGCTCGACCGGGTCTCCCGCATCGCGCAGATTGAGAAAGTTGACTCCCTTGACGACGCGCCCACCGGAGACGTCGAGACAGGGGATGACACGCGTGGCGATCGACATCGCGCCCGCCCTCAGAGCCGCGCCGCGTGGATCGCGGTCACGAGGATCGCGCGGGCGCCCAGATCGTAGAGCCGATCCATGATTTGGTTCGCGTCGTCGGAGGGCACCATGACTCTGACCGCCACCCAGCGCTCGTCTTGCAGCGGCGACACCGTCGGCGACTCCATGCCGCCCGCGACGCGTGACGCCTCATCGAGCTGCTCGACCGGAAGATCGTAGTCCATGAGCACGTACTTGCGCGCGACGAGCACGCCCTGCAGTCGTCGCAGCAGGCGATCGATGCCGGGGTGCTCGTTCGGCCCGCCGATGAGCACCGCGGTCGAATCGAGGATGACCGGACCGAAGATCTCGAGGCCGGCGGCACGCAAGGTCGCTCCGGTCGATACGACATCGGCCACGGCGTCGGCGACGCCGAGCTGCACGGCCGACTCCACCGCGCCGTCGAGCTTGACGTGCTCAGCCTCCACACCGCGGGCGCGCAGGAAGTCGTCGACGAGCTTCGGGTAGCTCGTCGCGACGCGCTTGCCCGCGAGGTCGGCGAGATCCGAGATGTCACTGCCAGCAGGAGCCGCGAAGCGGAATGTCGAGTCGCCGAATTCAAGTGCCGCGATCTCGCGCGACGGCGACCCCGAGTCGAGCATCAGGTCGCGCCCGGTGATGCCGACATCGAGCGCGCCGGACCCGACGTAGGTCGCGATGTCTTTCGGACGCAGGTAGAAGAACTCCACCTCGTTTCGGGCATCGGTGTGGACGAGCTTGCGGCTGTCGCGTCGGCCAGAGTAACCGGCTTCCGCCAGCATCTCGGCGGCGGTCTCGGAGAGCGAGCCCTTGTTGGGAACAGCGATGCGGAGCATGGTGCGTGAAAGTCCTTCCGTGCGGCCGGGCAGCCGGCCAGTAAGTGAGGTCAGCGGCGAGCATCGACGAGCGGAGAATCCGACGCGCCGATGCTACAGATGCGCGTAGACGTCTTCGAGCTTGAGGCCCTTCGCGAGCATGAGCACCTGAAGGTGGTAGAGGAGCTGGCTGATCTCCTCGGCGCAGGCCGCGTCTGATTCGTACTCTGCGGCCATCCAGACCTCAGCGGCTTCCTCGACGATCTTCTTCCCGATCGTGTGCACCCCTGCATCGAGGCGCGCAACGGTGTCGCTGCCCTCGGGGCGAGTAGCGGCCTTCTCGCTGAGTTCGGCGAAGAGCGCCTCGAACGATTTCACGTGAACAGCCTAGCGGGTTTCGTGCAGACGCTGGATCGCGCGAGCACCGACCGGCTCAGTGCGCGTGCGCGGCGGCAGCGGCGCGCAGCTCGGCGATGCGCTGCTCAGGTACGCCGCCGTAGACCGCCGAGCCCGCGACGAACGTATCGGCCCCGGCCTCGGCCGCGATCCCGATCGTGTCGACGGTGATACCGCCGTCGACCTGCAGCCAGAGGTCGAGCCCCAGGCGCGCTTTGGCTTCGGCGAAACGGCGCAGCTTCGGCATCGTCTCGTGCATGAACGACTGCCCGCCGAATCCCGGTTCGACCGTCATCACGAGCACCTGGTCGAACTCCGGCAGCAGCTCGAGGTACGGCTCGGGGTCGGTTCCCGGCTTCAGCGCGATGCCGGCGCGCGCCCCGCGGTCGCGGAGCGCGCGTGCGAGGGCCACGGGATCCGCCGCAGCCTCGGCGTGGAAGGTGACCGAGTACGCGCCCAGCTCGGCGTACCCCGGCGCCCAGCGATCGGCATCCGAGATCATCAGGTGCACATCGAGCGGCACCGGCGAAACCGCCTGAATCCGTTCGACGATCGGTGGCCCCATGGTGAGATTCGGCACGAAGTGGTTGTCCATCACATCGACGTGCACGAGGTCGGCGGCATCAATCGCCTCGAGCTCGGACTGCAGATTCACGAAGTCGGCGGACAGGATGCTCGGATTGATGCGCTGTGCGGTCACGAGAGACAGCCTACGGCGTCGTGCGCTCTGCTTCAGCCGCCGCGGCAGACGCCTCGGGGCTCACCGTCACCGGCGCTGACGCGTAACTCCGTGAGAGTATGCGGTACGACCGCGTCAGGAAAGCCCCCGCGGCGACCAGCACCATCGCGGCGCCCGCCCAGACGAAGATGAGCGCGATGCCGCGACTCTCGCCCTCGCCGAGCAGCCATCCCCAGCGCGCAGCACCCGCCGGCTCCTCCATGTACGGCACGATCCAGAACTCGGCGATCGGCGCGATGAGCAACGATGTGATCGGGGCTGCCGCAGCCTCGAAGGTCATGGCGAGACCGAAGACGCGCCCCTGCTTCCCGTACGGCACGACCTTCTGAATCACGGTCTGCTCCGCCGCCTCGACGGCCGGCATCATCGCCATGAACAGCCAGATGCCCGTGATGAAGAGCCATGGCCAATCGCGCAGGGTGAACACCATTCCCAGCACGCCCAGCAGACCGGCGAGCACCAGCATGGTGCGGATGGGGTTCTTTCCCAGACCCCATTTCGCGACGACGGCTCCGCCGATGATGAAGCCGGTCGACGCCACGCCGAAGACGATGCCCCAGATCTCAACGGCGAAGAGTTCGAGCCCGTACGGATCGAGCAGCGCCATGAAGACGCCGCCCGAGAGGTTGTTGAGCGTCGAGAAGAACACCAGCGCGATGAGCCCGGGCACGGCGAGCATCGCCGCCATGCCTCCGCGGAAGTCGATCGCGCTTCGAGTGGGATCCTGCACGATTTCGGGCTCGGGAATGCGAAGCGCGATGAGATGGAGGATCGGCACGCCCACGAACACGGTTGCGATGATGATCGTGCCGCCCATCCCGATGAACCCGACGGAGAGGCCGCTGAACACGCTCGTGGCGATGAAGGCGAGCCCCTGCACGGTGCCGACGAGCCCGTTCGCGTTCGCGTGGCGCTCCGTGGGCACCAGCAGCGTCACGGTCGTCGCGAGCGCGAGATTGCGCAGCAGTTCGACGACGCAGCCGGCGAGCACGATGAGCGTGAAGAGCCAGAACCAGGGGCGATCGAGGCGCAGCAGTTCGGATTCGGGCACCATGAAAAAGATCACGCAGCCGACCACGAAGGTCACGAGCGAGATGGTCGCGGAGAGCACCATGACCCGCTGCTTGCGGAGGCGATCGACCAGCGACCCGAACCACATCGAGCACACCGCGATCAGAATCATGTAGACACCGCCGAGTACCCCCGTGGCGAGGATGCTGCGCGTTTCGAGGTACACCCAGAACACGACCGCGAACCAGAGAAAGTTCGTCGTGAGGTTGGCCACGGCGGTGTTGACGAGCACGTGCACGAAGGTGCGCATGCCCCCCGCGGGCGGAGTCGGAGCGGCCGCGAGCGGCGTCGCCTCCGGCCTCGGTGGTGAGGTCATGCTCACAGGGTAGGCCTGACCTCCGACATGCGCCAGACTACGTCGTGATCGCGCGCCGTTCGATGAGCGAGATGAACATCGCGTCGGTGCCGTGCCGATGCGGCCAGAGCTGCACGCTCAGCCCGTCCTGCTGCAGCTCGATGCCGTCCCGCGCAATACTTCCCACCACGCCGCGCGCATCGATCTCCACGAGATCGGAGCGGCTGCGCAGCAGTCGATCGACAGTCACTCGCGTCTCCGCGAGATGCGGCGAGCACGTCACGTACGCGAGAACGCCGCCCGGCACGAGGTGCGCGACAGCCTGTTCCAGCAACTCGGCCTGCAAGCGGGTGAGCTCGGGAAGGTCGGAGGGCTGCTTGCGCCAGCGCGCCTCCGGCCGGCGCCGCAGGGCGCCGAGTCCCGAGCACGGAGCATCGACGAGAATGCGGTCGAAGTGCTCGCCGCCGTACGCCTCGTCGCTTCTCCCGTCGAATGAGACCACCTCGACGGCGTCCTCCACTCCCGTCACCGAGTTGCGCACGAGCTGCGCGCGGTGTTCCGAGACCTCGTTCGCCCGCACACTCGCGCCCGCCACGAGTGCCTCGGCGCCCAGCACAGCCGTCTTTCCCCCCGGCCCGGCGCAGAGATCGAGCCAGCGCTCCCCCTGATGCACCGGACGAGCACGGGTGAGCGCGAGCGCGGCGAGTTGCGAGCCCTGATCCTGCACCCGCGCGAAACCGCGACGCGCGCCGCTCGCCGCGATCACCCGCGCGGGATCGCCGCCGCCGACCTCGACGCCGAGCGGCGAGGGCCCCGATACGGTCACGCCCGACTCAACCGTGTGCTCGGCGGCTTCCGTTGCGGTGACTCCTGCGCCGGGCAGGATCGCGAGGCTGACGCGGGGGGCAGCGTTGTCTGCAGCGAGCAGCGCATCGAGTTCTGACTCGCGTCCTTCCGCTGCCAGAGCATCGCGCATCGCGCGAATGATCCACGCGGGGTGCGAGGTGAGCGAGGCGCGCGCGTCGTTCGCGTTCGTCGCGCTTTCGGCGATCCGGGCATCCCACTCGTCGATCGACGCGCGACCGATGCTCCGGAGGACTCCGTTGACGAAGCCCGCCGCCGCTCGGTTGCCGACGCGGCGCTGCAGTTCGACGCTCTCGTTGACCGCGGCGTGGGCCGCGGTGCGCATGCCGAGCAGCTGATGCGCGCCCAGTCGCAGCACATTGCGCGTGCGTGCGTCGATGCGCTCGATCTCCCGACCCGCGGCGAGCTCGATGATCCGGTCGTACCGGCCACGCCAACGCAGCGCCCCCGAGGCGAGCTCCGTCGCGAGACCCGCGTCGCGGGTATCCAGCGCCGCCTCGCGAATCCGCCCGGGAAGAGCAAGGTTGGCGTACGCGTCGCGATCCTCCACGTCTCGCAGCACGTCGTAGGCGACGAGCCTGGCGGGCGAGATCGCAACGCCGCGCCGTCGCGCGCCATTCCCGCTCCGCTCGCCCCGGCCGCCCTGGGTGCCGCTCACGAGAGCACCGTCTGCCTGTTGCGCCCGCGCAACCACGCGGCGCCGTCCATCGCCTGCTTGCCCGCTGGCTGCACCCGGACCAGTTCGAGAGCGCCGTCTCGCAGGGCGAGCATCGCGCGTTCGCCCTGCAGCGACACCGTCCCGACATCGGTGCTTCCGCCGCCACCGACCGCTTCCGCGTCGGCTCCGCGACGCATCTCGTGCACTTTCAGCGGGGCTCCCTCGTGCAGTGCGTAGGCGCCGGGCTCTGGCGTCATGCCGGCCCACTGGGCGAGTACGTCGCGGGTGCCGCGTTCCACATCAAGACGGCCGTCGTCGCGGGTGAGCTTCTGCGCGTAGCTCGCGGGCCCCGTCTGCGGCGCCCCCGCTCCGGGGTCCGTCGAGAGCGTCTCGACGGCGGCGAGGAGCGCACCCGTGCCGAAGGAGGCAAGGTCGGCCAGAGCTCGCCCGGCAGTCGTACCCTCGGGGTACTCGCGCGCGTCTCGCGCCAGCACCGCGCCGGCGTCGAGCGCTGCGACGAGCCTGAATACGGTGACCCCCAGGCGCTGTTCACCGGCCTCCAGCGCGCGCTGCACCGGAGCCGCGCCGCGCCACTTGGGCAGCTCTGAGAAGTGGAGGTTGATCCATCCGAGCTCGGGCAGGCTGAGCAACGGCTCGCGCACGAGTCCGCCGAATGCCACGATCACGCCGAGCTCGGGCGCGAGGTCCCGCGCCCACTCCGTGACCGCGTCGTCGAGACGGTTCGCCTTGCGCACTGGAATGCCAAACTCGTCAGCGGCGGCCGCGACGGGCGACGGGGTGAGCACGCGCTTGCGCCCGAGCGGCGCGTCCTCGCGTGTGATGACCCCGACGACCTCGTGACCCGCAGCACGGAGCGCGATGAGACTGGGTACGGCGAACTCGGGGGTTCCGGCAAAGACGATCCGCATCCCGCCATTCTCCCACGCGCGCTTCCCCGTGCGCGCACGCCTCGCGGCCGAATTCCGCGGCCGAGTTCCGCGCCCGCCCGACGCGCTCGTGCAAGCGCTCGTTCGTGCCGCCGCTTCACCCGTCGAACACACCCCGGTCGTCGAAGCGAAGCCGCAGCGCCTCCGGCCTCGCCCGTCCGGGCGCACGGCCGCGCGAGCGCGAAGCCGACCCGGCCGCATCGGCGACGAGGGCACCCCGCAGGCGGCTCGCGACTTCGGCGCCGTGCCCGTAGTCGAACCGCACGATGGCGCGCACGAGGCCGGGCGGGGTCTTGGCAGCGCCTCCCGCGGGAAGCGGCGTCGGGCCGAGGTGATCGACGCCGGGTACCGGTTCGAGCTGCTGCAGCGCGCGCTCCACCTCTTCCGGGCCGCCGCTGACACTCGCCACCCGCACCGCGGGCGGATACCTCAGGGCGTGGCGATCCCGCAGCTCGCCGCGCAGCCATTCCTCGGTGCGTCCGGTGACGAACGCGCGCACCACTGGCCCACCGCCCGACGCCATCAGGCACGTGCCGTCGGGCGCAGTGAGCGCAGCCGCGTTCTCCCACCAGCGCAGGCAGTCTTCGCCGGCCCGAAGCGTCTCGATGCTCAGCAGGCGCTCGGCGTCGAGCAGCACGACCGCACGGTATCCGCCAGCCGCCAGGGGCTCCGCCCCGCGGGTGGCCACGACGATCGCGGGTCGCGCATCGACACGCTCGCGGGGATGCTCACCGTCGCTGAGCAGCACGCGCGCTCCCTCGAACTGACGCTCGAACTGCTCCACGGTGCGCCCAGACCCCATCCCGCGCTCAACGAGCCGGCGACCATCGCACGTGCGGCAGTGCCAGTCGCTCGCGTATTCTCCGCACCATCGACACGAAGCGCGCCCGATGACGCGGAAGCCGATCGGTCCGTTGCACACCCCGCACCGACCGAGGTCGCCGCAGTCCTCGCAGACCGCGACCGGAGCATAGCCGGGCGTAGCGACCTGCACGAGCACGGGGCCGGTACGCAACCCCTCGCGGATGGTGCGCGCCGCGAACTCCGGCACTCGCCCGGCGAACGCATCCGGCGCGAGAGCGGCGTCTGCGTGCACGACTCTGGCCCGCTTCGGCGGGTTACGCTGCGCCTGGACGTAGCCCAGATCGACGAGTCGTTGCACCTCGACGCTGCGCGCGTGGGCGGCGAAGAAGAGCCCCGCAGACTCCTGCTCGGCGCGCACCAGTGCCGCATCGCGGGCGTGCACGTACGGCGACAGCGGTTCGGCGAGCACGGGATCCCCGTCGTCCCAGATGATGATCGCCCCGAGGTCGTGCGCAGGGGCGTACACCGCCGATCGGTTGCCGAGAATAATGCGCGGTTCGGGGTCGCGGGCGCGGAGAAACCCGGCGTAACGCTCGGCGTTCGACTGACGGGAGTCGACGCGGACGATGTCTTCGTGCCCGAAGGCCGCGAGCGCGTCGCGCAGCTGGTCGAGATCGCGATAATCGGGAGCGATGAGGATCGCGCTGCGTTCGGCTGCGTGCACCGCGAGCGCGATGCGAGCGAGTTGCGCGGCCCAGCCGCCGACCCACTCCCCGGTGTGCAAACGATCCGGTCCGTGCGAAGCCGTGAGCGTCAGACGTGACCCGGCCACCAGTTGCTCCGCGATGCCCTGCTCTGCGTGACTGCGGTCCGCGAGGCCGGCGTCGACGGTGCCCGGCTCCGCGGTGCTCGGCTCCGCGGTGCTCGGCTCCGCGGTGCTCGGCTCCGCGGTGCTCGGCTCCGCGGTGCTCGGCTCGGCTGCCGTCTCGGCGACCCCGGCGCTCGTGTTCGACGCAGCCTCTCGGCGGGCCTGCACTGCGGCGAGGTGCTGCTTCTCCACGCGCACCTGACGCGCAGGTATCGCGAGGCGAAGAATATCTCCGGCCGATCCTCCGGCCCGGTCGGCGACGGCCCGAGCGAGCCGCCACACCTGCATCGAGAGCAACGGAACGAGCGTCACAATACCGGCGATCGGCGAGAGCTCGCCGCCGAAGTCGCTGCGATCGGCGAAGCCGATCACATACCCGAACGTCTTCCGTTCTTTCGAGCGGAACGGCACGCGCACCCGCTGCCCGACGCGGATGTCATCGGCCAGCTCGGGCGGTACCGCGTAGTCGAACAGGTGGTCGAGCTGCGGGAGCGCAGAGTCGAGCAGAATCTGGGCGACGGGTCTCCCCTGCGCCGCCTCGGCTGTGGTGTACGCCGTGGCGAATCCGTTCGCGTCCGGCATCGCCGCGCCTACCGGCCCGCGGCAGCCCGCAGCTCGGCGACGCGAGGGGTGGACTCCCAGGTGAACTCGGGCAATTCGCGCCCGAAGTGGCCGTACGCGCTGGTTCGCGCGTACACCGGGCGCAGCAAATCGAGATCGCGGATGATCGCCAGCGGCCGCAGGTCGAAGACCTCGCGCACCGCCCGCTCGATGCGATCGAGCGGCACCGTCTCAGTACCGAAGGTCTCGACATATAGCCCGACGGGGTGGGCGCGTCCGATCGCGTAGGCGACCTGCAGCTCCGCCCGAGAGGCGAGACCGGCGCGGACGACGTGCTTGGCCACCCAGCGCATCGCGTAGGCGGCCGAACGGTCGACCTTCGACGGATCCTTTCCACTGAACGCACCGCCGCCGTGTCGGCTCGCTCCGCCGTACGTGTCGATGATGATCTTGCGCCCGGTGAGACCCGCATCGCCCATGGGCCCGCCCACGACGAAGGGGCCGGCCGGATTGATGAAGAGCTCGGCGCCCGCGCTCGCGAGCTCGACACGTTCGAGCACGGGGCGGATCACCAAGCGCTCGACCGCATCCCGCAGCGCGGGTTGTGTCATGCCGACGTGGTGCTGCGTTGATACGACAATCGCTTCGACGCTCGCTGCACGGTTTCCGTCGTAGCCGATCGTGACCTGCGTCTTGCCGTCGGGCCGCAACTCGGGGAGCTCCCCGCTCTTGCGCACCTCGGCGAGTCGCTCGGCGAGCCGATGGGCGATCCAGCTCGGAAGGGGATGCAATTCGGGAGTTTCGTCCGTCGCGAACCCGAACATGATGCCCTGGTCGCCGGCTCCCTGCTGGTTGAGCTCATCGTCAGCGTCGGATCCGCTGCGCACCTCGAGCGACGTGTCGACGCCGCCCGCGATGTCGGGTGACTGCTGACCGATCGACACCGAAACTCCGCACGAAGAAGCGTCGAAGCCCATCTCGGAACTCGTGTACCCGATTTCTCGCACCGCATCGCGCACCAGCTGCGGGATCTCGACGTATCCGCTCGTCGATACCTCCCCCGCGACATGCACCAGTCCGGTCGTGACGAGCGTCTCGACCGCCACGCGAGCACCCGGGTCTTGGGCGAGCATGGCATCGAGAATCGTGTCTGAGATGCGATCGCAAATCTTGTCGGGGTGCCCCTCGGTGACGGACTCTGACGTGAACTGGCGCAACGACACGGTGCTCCTCTGAGATGAAGACGGATGGCGGGAGGGTACTCCTGCCCGGAAACGCCAGTGGCGCCGGACCCTGTTCAGGGTATCCGACGCCACCGACACTGCTCGAAATGCAGCTAAAGATTACGCCTCTTCGAGCCCATCCGACTCGATGGTCTCTTCAGCGCGACGCGTCATCGTGAGCTTGCTCTCGACGATCTCATGCAGTGCGATCGACAGCGGCTTGTCGTCTACCGACGAGTCGACCAGTGGGCCGACGTTGTCGAAGAGATTGCCGTCGTGCAGATCCGTGTAGTAATCGTTGATCTGCCGAGCACGCTGCGAGGCGAAGACCACCAAGGCGTACTTCGAATCGACCTTCTCGAGCAGATCGTCGATGGGCGGGTCGATGATGCCGTTGGGATTGGCCATGTACACACTCCTCTAGTTGACCGTCCTATCCTACCTGAGGAATCTCGGTTCTGCTGGGCGCGACTGGTCAGCGCGATTGCTGTACGCGACGCCTGGCCGCGTTGCCAGGGACCTGAGGTCAGCGCGCGCTATCCGATCAGCGAACGCACGAGCACGTTTCCACGCGCCGTGCTCAGCCGAATCCAGGTCAGTGAGCGCGATACTTCCGCGGCGACCGCATCTTTCAAGAACCCCATCGCTTCGGCCGCAAAAGCCGCTGCTGCCGGGATGCCCGGGGCGATCTCGAGTCCCCAGACGGAGGCGCGCACTCGGTGCACCACGGCCTCGCCCGGGTCAGCCGGTACGGCGGCGGCCACTCGCTCGATGCCTTCCGCGGCCACCCCCGCGAGTGATCGCGCGTCTAACACTCCTGCAGCGGTCCACCCCGCCGACGGCGGCAGTACCCCCGCCCACGCCGCGATCGGGCTCGCATCGGGAATCTCCAGTGCGCGCCCCACGAGCCCCATGCGCGCGATGCGATCGAGCAGAGCGCGTCCGGCCACCGTCGCATCAACGGACGAAGCGGGCGGTTCCGCGAGCTCGAACGCACGCATGACCAGCACAACGGGTACGGAATCCGTGATGCCGCGTGGCGCCTGCGTGCATCCGTAGACGGCCAGTGCGCGACCGCGCGAGACCATGCGCACATCTGGCTGCCCGGACCGCAGCAGTCGTTCCAAGAAGATTTTGAGATCGTCGCGAGTGGCGGCGTCTGACAGCTGAAGCGATGCGGGCATGGTGCCCGAGTCTACTGCGCAGCGACGCGGCCGGGGCGCGGTTCCGGCGCAGCGCACGCCTAGACTGAGGGCATCGTTTCCCGCGCCGACAATGGAGGATCCCATGACCGCGTCGCAAGGTCTGCTGGACATGCTCACCGTGCTCGATTCCGGCGCGCGCACCCGCGAGGACATTCTCACGGGCCCCCCGGTGCCGACCCCGCACGGTCGCTCATTCGGCGGGCAAGTGCTCGGTCAAGCGATTGCAGCTGCCGGGAGCACGGTGCCGACCGACCGCGAGATCCACTCCATGCACGGGTACTTCCTACGCCCCGGCGACGCGGATGCGCGCATGACGTTCGAGGTCGATCGCCTGCACGACGGGCGGTCCTTCTCGACGCGACGCGTGCAGGCCTATCAGCACGGCGAGGCGCGGATGTCGATGATCGCTTCCTTCCAGACGGACGATGCCGGCCTTGAGCATCAGGAGCAACGCGATCTCTCCGACATTCCCGATCCCGAGACGCTGCCGACCGTGTGGGAGAAGTACGGGCACCTCTCGGGCAACGGGCGCGCCTCATGGGTGCTCGACCGACCGTTCGACTTCCGCTACGTGGAATCGGACATCATTCTCGAGGTGGCTGAGCGCACCTCGCAGCAGCGCGTCTGGATGCGCAGTCGAGAACCGTTCGACGCGTCGCCGCTGCTCCACGCCGCGGCGCTCGCCTTCGGCAGCGATTATCTGCTGCTCGAACCCGTGGCCAGGCAGCACGGACTCCCTTGGGCGACTCCGGGCATGCGGGCGGCGAGTCTCGACCACGCCATGTGGTTCCACCGGCCGTTCCGCGTCGACGAGTGGCTGCTCTACGAGCTCGACTCCCCGACCGCGCAGGGTGGGCGGGGCTTGGCTCACGGTCGCTTCTTCGATCGCGACGGTGTGCACGTCGCCTCGGTCGCGCAGGAGAGCATGATGCGCCTCCCCAGCCAACGCTGACCGGCGGGGAACGGAGACGCGTTCAGCGGCGGGGAACGGAGACGCGTTCAGCGGCGGGGAACGGAGACGCGTTCAGCGGCGGGGAACGGAGACGCGTTCAGCTGCGGCGCAGTTCCAGGGGCGCGTCCATCCACTCCGCTACCGAAGCGCGCCCGGTGTCCGAGAGTCGAATCGGCCGCAACGTCTCGCCGTCCACGATCACAATGTGAGAAACCGCCCGGGCGACGACCAACCGGTCCGCAGCGGCGCCGTCGACGATCTCGTAGTGGACCTCGAGGCTCGATCCCCCGAGCTTGCCAATCCAGAGCTCGACGACGATCGGTCGGTCCGAGTACTCCAGCACTCGGAGGTACTCGATCTGCTGACTGGCGACGAGCATCTTGGGGCCCAGCGGGTCGTCACTGCGGAAATGCCGCTCCATGCCGGTGCGTTCGCGCCCTGAGCCGAGCCAGAACGTGCGCACGCGCGCTTCCTCGAGGAAGCGGGCGAAGGCGACGTTGTTCACGTGCCCATAAGCGTCTTGGTCGCCCCAGCGCAGCTCCATATCGATGTGAGCGCGTGCCATGGGTATCCTCTCTGCCGGCAGCCGAACGCGCGAGACGGGGCGCGACTCCTCTGAGAGAGTCGCGCCCCGGTGCGAGATCAGTCGCGCGTGAGCTTGCGGTACGTGACGCGGGAAGGCTTCGCGGCATCCGCGCCCAGACGCTCGATCTTGTTCGCTTCGTAGGCCTCGAAGTTCCCCTCGTACCAGTACCAGTTCGCCGGCTGATCCTCGGTGCCCTCGTACGCGAGAATATGCGTTGCGATGCGGTCCAAGAACCAGCGGTCGTGCGTGATGACCACAGCGCAGCCCGGGAATTCGAGCAGAGCGTTCTCAAGACTCGAGAGGGTCTCGACGTCCAAATCGTTGGTGGGCTCGTCGAGCAGCAGCAGGTTGCCTCCCTGCTTCAGCGTGAGCGCGAGGTTGAGACGGTTGCGCTCGCCGCCCGAGAGCACGCCTGCGGGCTTCTGCTGATCCGGCCCCTTGAAGCCGAAGGTCGAAACATAGGCGCGCGAGGGGATCTCGACGTTGCCCACCTTCATGTAATCAAGCCCGTCGGAGACGACTTCCCAGACGGTCTTCTTCGGGTCGATGCCGCCGCGCGACTGGTCGACGTAACTCAGCTTGACGGTGTCGCCGATCTTCAGCTCGCCGCCGTCGAGTGGCTCGATGCCGACGATCGTCTTGAAGAGCGTGGTCTTGCCCACGCCGTTCGGCCCGATGATGCCGACGATGCCGTTGCGGGGCAGCGAGAACGAGAGCCCGTCGATCAGCGTGCGGCCGTCGAATCCCTTGTTCAGGTCCTTGGCCTCCAGCACGATGTTGCCGAGACGCGGACCCGCGGGGATCTGGATCTCCTCGAAATCGAGCTTGCGCGTGCGCTCCGCCTCGGTGGCCATCTCCTCGTAGCGCGCGAGGCGCGCCTTCGACTTCGCCTGCCGGCCCTTGGCGTTCGTGCGCACCCACTCGAGCTCCTCCTTGAGGCGCTTCTGGAGCTTCTGATCTTTCTTGCCCTGCACTTCGAGGCGCGTGGCCTTCTGCTCGAGATACATCGAGTAGTTGCCCTCGTAAGCGTAGAGGCGGCCGCGGTCGACCTCGCAGATCCAGGTGGCGACGTGATCGAGGAAGTAGCGATCGTGGGTCACGGCCATGACGGCGCCCGGGTACTTCGCGAGGTGCTGCTCGAGCCAGAGCACGCTCTCAGCGTCGAGGTGGTTGGTGGGCTCGTCGAGAAGCAGCAGATCCGGCTTCTCGAGCAGCAGCTTGCAGAGCGCGACGCGTCGCTTCTCACCACCGGAGAGGTTCGCGACGATCGCATCCTGCGGCGGGCACCGCAACGCGTCCATCGCCTGTTCGAGCTGGCTGTCGAGGTCCCATCCGTCGACCGCGTCGATGGCCTCCTGCAGTTCGCCCATTTCGGGGAGGAGCTTGTCGTAGTCAGCATCCGGATCGGCCATCTCGAGCGAGATCGCGTTGAAGCGATCGAGTTTGCCCTTGATTTCGGCGACGCCCTGCTGCACGTTCTCGAGCACCGTCGCATTCTCGTCGAGCTCGGGCTCCTGCATGAGAATGCCCACGGAGTAGCCGGGAGTCAGCAGCGCCTCGCCGTTCGACGGCGTGTCGAGACCGGCCATGATCTTCAGGATCGTCGACTTGCCGGCGCCATTCGGGCCGACGACGCCGATCTTCGCGCCCGGAAGGAACGCCATGGTGACGTCGTCGAGAATCACCTTGTCGCCGTGCGCCTTGCGCGCGCGAACCATTTGGTAAATGTACTCAGCCATATACACACTCGGGCGCCCGGGGCGCCCCGAACTCCCTTATTGGAAAGATGGGTTGCGGATCGCCACCACTCTACCGCCCGGAAGGCCCGCTAGCCGATCGGCGCCGTCTGCCCGATCAGGCAGATGTCGCCAGCGGGCCCCACCGCGGGCTCGTTCTTCGCTACGAAGCTGCGGTCGGCCGCGACGACTTGACCGATGAGGCAGTCAGATCCGATACGCACCGAGACGAAGATGTTGTCGGCCGGAAGGCTGGTCTTGCTCTGATCGAAACTGACCTGCATCGCGGCGGTATCGAACCCTGCGTCTGCGACGGCTTGCACGATCGGAGCGCCCTGCACCGGCTCCGAGCCCGCGCTGAAACCGCGGAGCACTTCCGTGAAATACGGAAGGTTCTCCTCCGCACTGCCGCCAGGAACAAACTCCGGAGCGGTCTCGGGAGCCGCAGTTTCGGTGCGCTCGGGGGTTTCGGGAGTCGGCCCCTCGAGCAGCGCGCATCCGCTCAGCAGCGCAGTACTGAGGCCGAGAGCGGTGGCAGTGAGGGCGACGGAACGGCGTCGGGGTGTCAAGGCAGCAGGCACTCGATCAGTCTACGCAAGACCGGTGAGAGGAGTCTGGCGATGTTCCCGAAGGCGCTGTGAGGCAGGCATCCAGCGGCCGGGGCGTCAGCAAGAGCCGCGAAGCAGTCATCGGCGCTCGATCTTCGCTCACATCACTCGTCGCTGCGAACGAAACAGGAGTGATCAACAGATAGTGGCACCCGCTGCTCTACGGCGTGCCGCGTGGCGCAAGCTGGAGGCGAACGGGCGGATCGGACTCCGCACGGCACGGTCCGCCCGCTCACCAACGATCGTCATTGCAGGGCCTCACCGAAGGAGCACACCATGTCCACTACCATCACCGTCGTCGGAACGATCGCCACGGACCCTCGCACGACCACCTCACCGGGACGGGCAACGTTCTGCACGTTTCGTCTCGCCAGCACCGAACGCAAATTCGACCGCGAGAGGAATCAGTGGATGGACGGCGACACGAACTGGTTCACGATCAATGCCTTCCGCAGCCTCGCTGCGCACGCCGGCACATCGTTCGCGAAAGGAGAGCGCATCGTCGTGCACGGCAAACTGCGCGTGCGGAAGTGGGAGTCAGAGGACAAGTCGGGCACCGCCGTAGAAATCGAAGCGGATTCACTCGGGCACGATCTCCGATGGGGCGTGACGGCCTTCACCAAGCAGACGGGGGGTGAACCCGAAGCGCTGGGAAGCCAGGCGACCTTCGGCGAACCGAACGACGATGCACCGCCGGAGGGGTGGGCAAGCGGAGCACCCGGCACCGAGACGTCGGAGAGCCCCGGCATCGCGAACGATGTCGAGGCTCCCCCGGTCTCCGAGAGTCCGTTCCCGTCTGCCGCTTAACGCAGGTACTGGGAGAACGAGGCCCGGACCTTGTTCACCTTCGGCACGGCGACCGCGAGGCAGTACCCCTGCGTCGGGTTCTTCGCAAAGAAATCCTGGTGATATTCCTCAGCCGGGAACACTTCACCCAGCGGCTCGATCGTCGTCACGACCTCGCCTGGCCACAGTTCGCCCGCGCGCGTGCGGGCGATCTCGAACGCCTCGCGCTGCGCTTCGTCAGCCGGGAACATCGCCGAGCGGTACTGCGTTCCAACGTCATTGCCCTGACGGTTGAGCTGAGTTGGATCGTGCATCGTGAAGAACGCATCGAGAATCACATCCGAAGGAATGGTCTCCGGATCGAACGTCACTGCGACGGCCTCCGCGTGCCCCGTTGCGCCCGCGCACACCTGCTCGTAACTCGGCCGAACGGTGTCGCCACCGGTGTAGCACGAGACGACGTCGGTCACCCCGTTGAGCGCCCGGTAGGCAGCATCGAGGCACCAGAAGCATCCCCCTGCAAGCACGTACGTGGTAGTGGTCATGACTCTCCTTCTGCCGATACCCACCAGTCATCGCCGGGAGCGGCAGGAAGGTGCCGCTTGTGCTCCGTCGACCGGTATCGGCGCTCAAGGTTCTCAACGGAATCGGGAGCCACCGTGTTCCCGGTGAGGTACGCATCGATCTCGCGGTAACTGACGCCCAGGCTCGACTCGTCGGACTGGCCGGGCTCATCGTCCAGCAGATCGGCTGTGGGCACCTTCTCCCACAGTCGGTTCGGGGCGCCGAGCTCACGCAACAGTGCCGCTCCCTGACTCTTAGTGAGACCGCCGAGGGGCACCACGTCAGCGGCGCCGTCGCCAAACTTCGTGAAGAAACCCGTCACGGCTTCAGCGGCGTGATCCGTACCGATGACGAGCAATCCGCGGTCGCCCGCGATTGCGTACTGGGCGACCATGCGCATCCGCGCTTTCACATTCCCACGATTGAAATCGGTGATCGGTGCTCCGGCGACCGCGACTGCGTTGGCCAGCGCCGTGGTCGCCGGCTCGATGTCCACGGCGATCGATTCGTCAGGCTGGATGAACGACAGTGCGAGTTGCGCGTCGTCCTCGTCGCGCTGCACGCCGTGCGGCAGACGTACGGCGACGAACGTCGCCTCTCGACCTTCGGCGCGCAACCGCTCGACGGCGAGCTGTGCCAGTCGACCCGCGAGCGATGAATCCTGTCCGCCCGAGATACCGAGCACATAGCCCCGCGCGCCCGGAACTGAACGGGCGTATTTCACCAGGAAGGCGATACGACGTTCGACTTCTTCAGCTGGGTTGATCTCGGCGTCGACATCAAGGGCACGGATGATCTGCTGCTGCGTCTCACTCATACGCCCACACTACTCCGCCTGCATTGCCATGCGGTTACACCAGATCTTCCACCGGCAACAGGCACCTCGGTCCGAGCAGCCCCTTCAGCTCTCCGAACAGATCGGCGGTGATGCGCACCTGCTGGGGCAGCTCGAAGACGCGGATCGACGTGGCCGTCATGAGGTTGATGCGCACCTCGCTGTCCCCTCGATGGCGCGAGAGCGTATCCTTCAACTCGTCCATCAGCTTCTCCGTGGCGCGCGCATCTGCGAACGAGAGGGTCAACGTGGACGCGTCTTCCTGCGCTGATACATCGATCGGTTTCACGCCGTAGGCATGCATCGACATGCCATCGTCGCGCGCATTCAACTTTCCACGGAGTGCGACGACGCTGTCCGGCTGCAGCATGCTGCCGAATTCCTGATACGACTTCCCCATGAACAGGGCCTGCACCTCGCCCGTGAAGTCCTCGATCGTCACCATGCCGTAGAGGTTTCCCGATTTCGCCGTGCGGTGCTGCACGCTCGTGAGCAGGCCCGCGACCGTGACGATCTCGCCGTCGAAACTCGGGCTCGCGTCTGGATTGGTGATCTGCTGCACCGTGGCACTGGCTTCTTTCGCCAGTGCGGCATCCAGTCCGCGCAACGGGTGGTCGGAGACGTAGAGGCCGAGCATCTCCCGCTCGAACGAGAGCTTGTCCTTCTTCGTCCATTCGGGCCGGTCTGGAACCTGCGACACCGTCTCGCTGGCATCGCCCTGCGCCTCCGCGGCCTCGGCGAAGAGGCTGTCGAAGTCGAACCCGACGTTGCCGTTCTCGGCATCGCGCTTCTCCTTGACGGCGCTCTCGATCGCAGGCTCGTGGATCTCGACCAGAGCTCGGCGCGTGCCGCCCAGACCGTCGAAAGCGCCGGCCTTGATCAACGACTCGGTGGTGCGCTTGTTCAGTGCGGTGAGCGACACCTTCTTCAGGTAGTCGTGGAACGTCTCGAACCGCCCCTTCGATTCGCGCGCCTCGCGCACGGCGTCCACCACGTGCGTGCCCACATTGCGAATCGCACCGAGGCCGAACCGGATGTCGGAGCCCACCGCCGAGAAGTTCGCGAACGACTCGTTGACCGCGGGCGGAAGCACCTTGATGCCCATGCGGCGGCACTCGTTCAAGTAGATCGCGAGCTTATCCTTGGAATCGCCGACGCTCGTGAGCAGGGCGGCCATGTATTCGGCCGGGTAGTGAGCCTTCAGATACGCCGTCCAATAGCTCACCACCCCGTAGGCCGCCGAGTGCGCCTTGTTGAAGGCGTAATCGGAGAACGGCAGCAGAATGTCCCAGAGCGCCTTGATGGCAGGATCCGAGAAACCGCGCTCCTTCATGCCGCCGGAGAAGCCGGCGTACTGCTTGTCGAGCTCCGACTTCTTCTTCTTGCCCATCGCGCGACGCAGAATGTCGGCTTGACCGAGCGAGAACCCGGCGACCCGCTGAGCGATCGACATCACCTGCTCCTGATAGATGATCAAGCCGTAGGTGGTCGAGAGAATTTCTTGGAGCGGTTCTTCGAGTTCGGGGTGGATGGGCGTGATGGGCTGGAGCCCGTTCTTGCGCAGCGCGTAGTTCGTGTGCGAGTCGGCGCCCATGGGCCCGGGCCGGTAGAGCGCGAGCACCGCGGAGATGTCTTCGAAGTTGTCTGGCTTCATGAGCCGCAGCAACCCGCGCATGGGTCCGCCGTCGAGCTGGAAGACCCCGAGCGTGTCACCACGGGCGAGAAGTTCGTACGAGGCGGCGTCGTCGAGTTCGAGTCGTTCGAGGTCGAGCTCTTCGCCGCGGTTCAGCCGAATGTTCTCGAGGGCGTCCGAAATGATCGTCAGGTTGCGCAGGCCCAAGAAGTCCATCTTGATCAGGCCGAGACCTTCGCAGGTCGGATAGTCGAACTGTGTGACGATCTGACCGTCTTGCTCGCGCTTCTGCAGAGGAATGATGTCGATGAGCGGATCGCTCGACATGATGACGCCCGCGGCGTGCACACCCCACTGGCGTTTCAGTCCCTCGAGGCCGAGTGCCGTGTCGTACACGGTCTTCGCCTCCGCGTCCTCCTGCAGCACCGCGCGGAACTCCGCCGCCTCCTTGTACCGCGGATGTTTCTCATCCGTGATGCCCGACAGCGGGATGTCCTTCGCCATCACCGCGGGCGGCATCGCCTTCGTGAGCTTCTCGCCCATTCCGAACGGGAAACCCAGCACGCGCGAGGCATCCTTCAACGCCTGCTTCGACTTGATGGTGCCGTAGGTGACGATCTGAGCGACGCGCTCGTCACCGTACTTCTCCGTCACGTACTTGATGACCTCGCCGCGACGGCGATCATCGAAGTCGACGTCGAAGTCGGGCATGGAGACGCGGTCTGGATTGAGGAACCGCTCGAAGATGAGGCCGTGCTGCAGCGGGTCGAGGTCGGTGATGCGCATCGCGTACGCGACCATCGACCCCGCGCCCGAACCTCGCCCGGGGCCGACGCGAATGCCGTTGTCCTTGGACCAGTTGATGAAGTCGGCGACGACGAGGAAGTAGCCGGGAAAACCCATCTGGGTGATGACGCCGATCTCGTATTCAGCCTGCTTGCGCACCGCGTCAGGGATGCCCGCGGGGTACCGGTACTGGAGCCCGACCTCCACCTCTTTCACGAACCAGCTGTCTTCCGTCTCGCCCGCCGGAACGGGGTATCGCGGCATGTAGTTCGCCGACGTGTTGAACTCGACATCGCACCGCTCGGCGATCAGCAGCGTGTTGTCGCAGGCCTCGGGGAAGTCGCGGAAGATATGTCGCATCTCGGCTGCGGACTTCAGGTAGTACCCCGACCCGTTGAACTGGAAGCGATTGGGATCGTCGAGCCGCGAGCCCGACTGCACGCAGAGCAGTGCCGAGTGAGCCTCGGCATCGGCTTCGTGCACGTAGTGCAGATCGTTCGTCGCGACCAGAGGGATCGACAGGTCGCGCGCGATCTTCACGAGATCGGTCTGCACGCGCCGTTCGATCTCGAGGCCGTGATCCATCAACTCGCAGAAGAAATTGTCCTTGCCGAAGATGTCTTGGAATTCGGCCGCGGCCTGCCGCGCCTCCTGATACTGTCCGAGCCGCAGACGCGTCTGGATCTCTCCCGACGGGCACCCGGTCGTCGTGATCAACCCGGCACCGTAGGTCTGCAGCAACTCGCGATCCATGCGCGGCTTGAAGTAGTAGCCCTCGAGCGAGGCGTAGCTCGACAGGCGGAAGAGGTTGTGCATGCCCTGCGTCGTCTCGGAGAGCATCGTCATGTGCGTATAGGCGCCCGATCCTGAGACGTCGTCACCGCCCCCGTCGCCCCAGCGCACGCGCGTCTTGTCGGTGCGGTGCGTGCCCGGGGTGAGGTAGGCCTCGATCCCGATGATGGGATTGAGGCCGTGGTCCTTCGCCTGCTTCCAGAAATCGAATGCGCCGAAGGTATTGCCGTGGTCGGTGACCGCGATCGCCGGCATCTTCTGCGCCGCGGCGGCCTCCATGAGCGGACCGACGCGCGCTGCCCCGTCGAGCATGGAGTACTCGCTGTGCACGTGCAGATGTACGAAACCGTCAGAATCAGACACGGATAGAGCCCCTTTCGCCGCGCATCAAGCGTACTCCTCCTCAGGCGAGCACACCCCGCACGCCGGGGATCAGGCGCAGGAGCACCGACGCTCCGAGACTCAGGAGAAACGCCGCGACCGTGACGACGAGTACCCCGATCAACGGCGGCGCGATCTCGGTCGTCACATCGAATTGTCGCAGCAACCACAAGAAGGACGGGTGCACGAGATACACGCCGAATGACGCGCCTGCGACGATCCCGATCAGCCGGTTCCAACGCGGCGAGAGTCGATGCGCGTCGCCCCAAGCCTTCGCCGCAGCGAACACGGCGACGGAGACGACCGCGACGTTGAGCGTTGTGAAGTCGAAGAAGCGCTCATCCGTCTCCCCCGCGAGGCGCGACACCCGAGTCGTGCCGATGATCGTGACGGCGATGCCGAGCAGGGCCGCGACGGTCCACGCCGCGAGCGCGCGCCGGCCCTCGCTCGACGTGCGCGGCCTCGACGTGTGCAGCAGGTATCCCAAGATGAAGTAGCCGCTGTACCCGATGACGAGATCGAAGCGCATCGAGCCGAGGACGTCTCGCACGAGGTCCCCGGCGACAGGTATGCCGGTGATCAACGGCAGCACGGCACCGAACGGCACGGCGAGCGCGACGAAGTACCAGGCGATGCGCCGGTCCTCGACGACGGCCCGCAGAATCGGAGTCGCCAGGTTCAGGCCGATGAGCGCGAGGAGGAACCACAGGTGGAAGTGCCCGGTCACCGCATCCTCGACGAAGTCCGCGAGATCCCTGCTCCCGCCCGGGCCGTACACGGAAAGTGCCGCATACGCGACCGACCACAGTGCGTACGCGATCAGCAGCCGAGGTATGCGTCGCTTGAACAGCGAACCGCGGGAGACCCGCTTCTCGGGGTCGAGGAAGAGCGCACCCGAGATCATGAAGAAGATGGGAACGGAGAACCGCAACGCGCTGTTGATCCAGGTCAACTCCGCCCACCGAGCTGATTCCACGGAAATCTCGTGCCACTCGGTGATCGCCGCGTGAATCATGACGACCGCGAGAATCGCCACGCAGCGCAGCACATCGAAGTACTCGACCCTGCTCGGGGGTGCGGATGCGGCAACCGTTGCTCCGCCCGATTCGCGCCTCATGCCGATCCACGCTAACAAGGTCGTCTGAGCAGCGGCTCCGGGATGCGCCTGCCTGCGCCCGCAAGCGCCGCCGACAGCATTCTCCTCGATGACCCGGAGTATGGTGATGCTGAGATGCGTCGTCGCCGGCCAGCCCACTCGGTGTCCCGGCCCACTCCTGCCCCGCTCGCACCCGATTTCGAGGAGAGACCGTGACCGAGACCGCGCCCATTGTGAGCGTCGTGATTCCCGTGTACAACTCGATGCCGTACCTCACCGGCACGCTCGAATCCGTGCTGGCTCAGGATCTTCCCGCGTTGGAGATCATCGCGATCAACGATGGCTCGACCGACGGTTCGGGAGCCGAACTCGATCGCTTCGCGGCCGGTGATCCTCGTCTGACGGCCGTGCATCAGAGCAACAGCGGATGGCCCGGAATGCCGCGCAACCGGGGCCTGGAACGATCCACCGGCGCGTACGTGCTCTTCATGGACGCGGATGACACCATCGCTCCTGACGCCCTGCGACTCATGGTCGCGCAGGCCGACGAACATGACGCTGACATCATCATTCCCCGGTTCGAGGGCACGGGCGGGCGCAAGGTGCAAGCCCTGTTCGAACGCCACCCTCAAGGGCCGATCGAGCTTTCCCGCGCGATGGAGACCCTCTCCCCCCAGAAGCTCTTCCGTCGCGAGATGCTCGAACGCGCGGAGTTGCGTTTTCCCGAGGGCCGCGTGCGCCTCGAGGACGGAATCTTCGTCACGCGCGCGTACATCGAAGCCCGGCGCATCATGTTCTGCGGCGTGGCGCCGCTCTACTTCATCGCGCTGCGCGACGACGGGCAGAACATCTCGGCACAACGGATCGATCCGGAGAACTACGTCGCGTCGTGCCGTCGCATCGCAGAGACACTCATCGAGGGCGTAGCCGACCGCACCGAGGGTCTCGCGCTGGTGCGTCAGTTCTTCGGGCGCAAGGGCCTGCGCTTCTACGCGCCGAAACGATGGCTGTCGATGGACGAGGAGCAACGCGAGCAGTGGGTGCGGTTGCACCGCACGTTCCTGCAGGATCTCCTCCCCCCGGACACCGACACGAGCATCCCTCATCCCACGGACCGGCGCAAGGTCGAGCTGATTCGCATGGGTGATAGAGCAGGACTCGATGCGCTGATCAGGGCCGCTGCGATGCTGGATCACCGGGGCGTCGTCTCGGGTATCCGCGCACTGCCGGGCGGCATCGAGCTGACGGTGACGATGCTGATGGACCATGACGAAGCGCCCGCCGGAGCTGCGGGAGACGGATTGCGCGTGCGCCTCGCCGACCGGCTGTACCGCCTGCTGCGGCCGCTGATCGTTCGTCGATCCGTGCGCGGGGCGAGCCGCCTCGCGGCGCAGCTTCTGCTGCGAGATCGCACGCGGGCGACGCTGCTGCTCTCCGGAAGAAAGCGAGGTCGGGCGACGGCCGTGCCCGGCCGGCTCGCACCCCCAGCACCGCACACCGCCGAGGACGAGCCGCATGATGCGCTCAGCGTTCGCGCACCGCGCTACCGCTTCGTGCTGCCGCACGAACTCCTGCGCCGATACCTCGGCGAGCGCGTGGACGCCTGGACCGTGCTCATCGGCGGCCGGCGGACCAGCGGCGATCGATCACGGTTGACCGCACGCCCCGGACTCGACAGGGGCGTCGACGGCGTTCGAGTGTACGCCACGAATCGCGGGAATTTCAGCATGCAGGTGCGCGCCAAGAAGTGAACTGGGCGTCACGCGTCCAAGGCATCGAGCGCATGCTGGAGATCGTCGGGATACCCGCTCTCGAACAGCACTCGATCGCCGCTCCCGGGATGCCTGAAGCCGAGCCGCTTCGCGTGGAGCCACTGGCGTGAGAGCTGCAACCGCTCCGAAAGCGTGGGATCGGCCCCGTACATGCTGTCTCCGACGCACGGATGCCGCTGCGCGGACATGTGTACACGGATCTGGTGCGTGCGGCCTGTCTCGAGCCGAATCTTGAGCAGACTGGCGTACGGGAACGCTTCGATCGTCTCGTAGTGGGTGACCGACGGCTTGCCATCTCGGGTCACCGCGAACTTCCATTCGTGATGAGGATGGCGCCCGATCGGGCCCTCGATGGTGCCCGCGAACGGATCGGGATGACCCTGCACCACGGCGTGGTAGATCTTCTCGACTTCGCGCTCCTTGAACGCGCGTTTCAGGTCGCTGTAGGCACGCTCGCTCTTCGCGACGACCATCAGGCCGCTGGTTCCCGCATCGAGGCGGTGCACGATTCCTTGGCGTTCCGCGGGCCCTGACGTGGAGATGCGATATCCGGCACCCGCGAGCGCACCGAGCACTGTCGGGCCCTGCCACCCGAGCGACGGATGCGCGGCGACGCCCGCCGGCTTATCGATCACCACGATGTCATCGTCGTCGTGCACGATCCCGAGATCGGGAAGCACCACGGGAATGACTTCGGGGCCGCGCTTCTCCTGCCAGGTGACTTCGAGCCAGCCACCCGCGGTCAATCGGTCGGACTTGCCGAGCTCGCGCCCGTCGAGATACACCCCGCCGCTACTCGCCACCTCCGCGGCGAAGCTGCGGGAGAAGCCCAGCAGTTTCGCGAGCGCCGCATCGACGCGATCTCCCGCGAGTCCGTCAGGGACCGGAAGACTACGCTGCTCCATCAGAGTCCTCCACGGCATCCGCGCGCGCTGCGGACGCACGCGGCCGCCCGTCGATGTTCACTCCGAACAGTGTGATCACGACGAACAGCACCATTCCCGAGACGATTCCGATATCGGCGATGTTATAGATCGCTTCGTTGAAGCCGAGCCACATCCACGGGGTCGAGATGAAATCGATGACGTGCCCCTGCGGAAAGCCGGGTTCACGGGTCAGCCGATCGGTGAGGTTGCCCAGTACGCCGCCGAGCAGCAGACCAAGAAACAACGCCCACGGCACGGAGCGCAGGCGACGGATCTGCCAGACGATGACGACCACCACGACGGCGGCGAGAATTGTGAAGATCCAGGTCGCGCCGGTCGCGAACGAGAAAGCAGCCCCGGGGTTTCGCACGAAATGCCAGCGGAGGAACTCCCCCCACACCGAAACCGTCTGCCCCTCGACGAGGTGTGCAACGACCCAGTTCTTGACGAGCTGGTCGGCCGCGAACACTGCTGCCGCTACTCCGACCAGGAGCAGCGGCACCAGCACTCGACGTCTGGATCCCGACGCAGTGTCCACGTGCGGCTCAGAAGCGCCGTTCACGCTCCCGGTTACTGCAGGCCGTCGGGCGCGCCGGCGGGCTCTGGAGACCCGTCGAGGCCGCGCAGCTGCGACTGGATGTACGAGCGCAGCGTGGAGCGGTACTCGCTCTCGAACTGACGCAGATCCTTGATCTTGAACTGGAGGTCGCTGCGCTCTTCACCGAGCTGGCGGAGCTCCTCGGAGCGCTGCTTCTGCGCCTCGTCGACAAGCTGCTTCGCGGTGCGCTCGGCATCCTGAATCATCTGGTCGCGCTTCGCTTCGGCATCGGAGATGAGCTTGTCGCGGGTCGATTCACCCTCGTGCACGTGCTTGTCGTGGAGCTCGAGTGCGAGCTGCAGCATTGCGCTCGACTTCACAGCGTCGGGCTGCGGTACTGCATTGTTGTCGGCGACGGCCTGGCTCTGTGCCGGTGCGGCCTGCTGCGGAGCCGGGGCGGGAGCCTCGACGACGATGGTCTGCTCCGACGCTGCGCCTTCGGAATCCGACTCGTCTGACGCGCGAGCGGCGGATTCAGGAGCGGCGGACTCGGCAGCTGCGAGCTTGGCGGTGAGCTCTTCGATCTGCGAGCGCAGCTCCGCCTTCTCCTGCTCGTGCTGACGGAGCTCCTCGACGATTGTGTCCAGGAAATCATCGACTTGATCGAGATCGTATCCGTCGCGGAACTTGGTGATCGTGAACTTCTGATTCACGACATCTTCGGGAGTCAAGGCCATCGTTACGTCTCTTTCGCTTCGGGACCACTGCCGTGGTCTAGAACAACGCTAGCAAATAAAGTCGGGTTCGCGCAGAAGCGCCGGTCACAGCTACCAGGCGGAGAGGATCCCGATCAGGATCAGACACGAGATCATCGTGAGCAACCACCCGAGATCGAGGGCGACACGACCCAATCGGATCGGCGGGAACACCTTGCGGAACATGCGTATCGGCGGATCCGTGACCGTGTAGACCAGTTCCACGAGCACTGCCCAGAATCCTCGCGGCCGGAACTGCCGATTCAGGACCATCACCCAGTCGAGGATGAAACGGGCCCAGAGCACGAAAATGAAGATTCTCAGTGCGAGCCGGAGGATGAAGGCGATCGCTGCGACGATCTCCACGCTCAGGCCGACGGAGCTACGAAGAACGATCCGCTGTCATTCTTCTGCGACTGGTCGCTGCCGGTCTCGATGTGCTCGGGCGACAGGAGGAACACCTTGCTCGTGACGCGCTCGATGCGACCGTTGAGGCCCATCGTCAAACCGCTCGCGAAGTCGATCAGTCGCTTCGCGTCGCCATCCGTCATGCGCGAGACGTTGACGATGACCGGAATGCCATCGCGGAAGCTCTCCGCGATGACCTGAGCATCTGCATACGCCGTGGGGTGCACGGTGAGAATCTCGTTCATCGGCTGGCTCGACGGCTGACGCGTCGGCGTCACGCGACGCAGCGGCGTAACGGCAGCTCGTTGCGCGGACGGGCGAGCAGCTTCCGGCTTCGGCGCGGGTGCGGTCTGCGCAGCACGCGGGGCTGCCGGCTGCGCCGACTCGGCGTTCTGGGCGTCGAGGTCTTCCTCGGCGAGGCCCAGGAACACCATGGTCTTCTTCAGCGGGTTGCTCATGTTTTCTCCCAACGGTGCGGTGGTTCGAGACTACCGGGGCTCCGGGCGTTTCCCGGTGATTGCGCTCCCGATTCTGAGGTGTGTCGCGCCAGCCGCAATCGCTTCGCGGTAGTCGTGCGTCATGCCTGCCGATACGGCGTTGGCGTCCGGCGCGATGGCCCGGACGCGTTCTGCGTACCCTGCGAGACGTTCGAACGCTGCAGCGGCCGGCTCTTCCAACGGCGCCACCGCCATCACGCCGCGGAGCCGGAGAGCCGAAGCAGTCAGCGTGTGCTCCGCGAGCCGCTCGAGGTCGGCCGGCGCGACGCCCCCGCGCGCTGGATCGTCGGTCAGATTCACCTGGAGAAACACGTCGATCGCACGCTCGGAATCAGCAAGCGCATCGACCAACCGCTCCCGGTCGATCGAGTGGATCGCGTGGGCGTAGCGGGCGGCCTGACGGGCCTTCTTCGTCTGGAGCTGACCGACGAAGTGCCAGCGCAGGTCGAGTCGGGCGAGTTCTTCCGCCTTCGCCTGGGCTTCCTGATGGCGATTCTCACCGACATCGCGCACGCCGAGACCGGCGAGGGCAGCCACGAGCTCGGGCGGATGAAATTTGGTGACCACGATCAGTTCGACCTCATCGGGGTGACGCCCCGCATCTCGGCAAGCGTCGGCGATGCCCGAGCGCACCCGTTCCAGCCGATCCCCGAGCTCGGGGAATGCTCGCTCGCTGGCTTCGGTCATACGGCTTACCTCAGGAACTCGGGAATGTCGAGATCGTCATCGTCGTCCCCGTCAAAGGCCGGGTCGGAGATCTGAGCCTCGACGGGCGGGTTCGACAGCACCTCGCCGAACTGACCGGTGGGAGGATTCTTCGATCCGGCGTCGGCCGACGAGAAGCTCGCGTAGCCCGATCCCGCAGCGGCCCCGGAAACTCCACCGGCAGCCGCGGGTGCGGCGACCTCATCGAGGCTCTCGACATGGCTTCCGCGACGACCCCGCTCGGAGCTTGCGACCGGAGCCGGCGTCTCGTCGTCGAATCCTGCCGCGATCACCGTGACCCGGACCTCGTCGCCCAGCGTGTCGTCGATGACCGTTCCGAAGATGATGTTCGCCTCGGGATGCACCACATCCTGCACCAGCGTCGAGGCCTCGTAGATCTCGCTGAGCGCAAGGTTCGAGGATCCCTGAATCGACAGCAGCACGCCGTGGGCGCCTTCGACGGAGGCTTCGAGGAGCGGTGAGGCGACGGCGAGCTCCGCGGCCTTGATGGCGCGATCCGCTCCGCGAGCGGACCCGATGCCCATGAGCGCCGCTCCTGCGCCCTGCATCACCGATTTCACGTCGGCGAAGTCGAGATTGATGAGGCCCGGGGTAGTGATCAGGTCGGTGATACCCGAGACGCCCGCGAGCAGCACCTGATCGGCGGCCGCGAAGGCCTCGATCATGCTGATACCCGGCTCACTGATGTCGAGCAGTCGATCGTTGGGAACGACGATGAGCGTGTCGACGGCCTCGCGCAGGGTGTGGACTCCGGAATCAGCCTGTGCTGCGCGGCGCTTTCCCTCGAAGCTGAACGGGCGGGTGACGACGCCGATCGTCAGGGCTCCGATGGACTTGGCGATGCGAGCGACGACCGGTGCAGCGCCGGTACCGGTGCCACCGCCCTCCCCCGCGGTGACGAAGACCATATCGGCTCCGGCCAGCGCCTCTTCGATCTCTTCAGCGTGGTCTTCGGCAGCGCGGCGTCCCACCTCGGGATCGGCTCCGGCGCCGAGCCCGCGAGTGAGTTCTCGACCCACATCGAGCTTCACATCGGCGTCGCTGAGGAGCAGCGCCTGTGCATCGGTGTTGACGGCGATGAACTCGACGCCCCGCAGTCCGAGCTCGATCATCCGGTTGACCGCGTTCACGCCGCCGCCGCCGACGCCGACGACCTTGATCACCGCAAGGTAGTTCTGGTTCGCTGACACGTGGTTCCTCCGCCCCTAACCTTCAACCTCTACTTCAGGTTAAGTGTTAGTATCGCCGTATACATTTCCTGCGCCCCACCGTATGGTCCCCGGCCGCCCGGCGATGCCTGACACGCCGCGAGACGAGTGAAAGATCGCGATGCGCCTACTGGAAGACCGGGGCCTCTGTCGCCGAAACGTCGATCCGGGTGATCGGCTGATCTGCGAGGGAGGCGAGCATCGACTGAAGCACGACCGCTTTGCGACGACTGTCATCGGCGTCGCCCCACAGCACGGTGACACCGTTCGAGAGGGCGAAGGAGACGTCTTGCGCGCTCGAAGCCGTGGCTCCGGTGATCTGCGCGCGCAGCTCGGCGGGCATGTCTCGCAGGGCTCGCGAGGCTGACCGGAAGGCGGCAGAACCGAGATCGGTGAGCGCACCCTCGCCCACCGGCACACCGGCGGGAGCGGCGTCCGCAGCGCCGAGCAGCACGCCGGCGGCATCGTAGAGCTCCACGCCATCGGCACCTGCGACGGAGATCACCGGAACGCGCTCCTCGATCCGCACCACGAGTGTGTGCGGCGGCACCCGCTCCACGGCGTAGCGCTGAATCACGGGAAACGGCTCGAGGGCGCGGTGCACCTCGGCGTCATCGATCAGCGCGAGAGGCCGGCCCTCGAATCGTTCGAGCGCGCGTTGCACATCGGCCGTGTTCACGCTCTCGATGCCGGTCACTTCGACGTCCTTGACCGCCATCAGCGGAGTGAACACCCCCGCCCCGACGAACAGCACCAGCGCACCGACCGCGGCGAGCACGATGATCCACTGCCGCCTCCGGCCCCGGGCTTCGGCAGAGAATCGGCGCCGCTCGCGGCGCTCCTGCCGCTTGCGCTGACGCGACGCATTCGCGAGTCGGCGCTCGGCGGCCCGCACCGGGTCGGGTTCTCGGTCGCGGAAGCGCTCGAGACCCGCGCGCGCTCGCCGATCGAGCGAACCGAGCTCAACGGTCGGGTGCTCGTCGGAGCGGACCGAGTGCTCGGCGGTGCCGGTGGCATCCACTCCGCTCCGAGATGCGCGGACATCGCTGAGATCGATCGTCGGCGCGAGGCCCGTTTCGGAGGCCTGATTGGGCGCTTCCGCGCGCTCAGGCGCCGACCCCGGCTGGGATGCCGGCTTCCGAGTGGGCACCCGGCTCAGGCGCGGAACCCGGGAAGACGCACCGTCCCGACCTGAGTCCGACGCAGGCGCGATCGGCGGTTCCGCTTCCGGGCGCGGCTGATCCGGCGCTCGATCGAAGCCGCCCGGCCGTTTCACCGCGCCTCGAGCTCGAACCGGTCGCGCAGCGCCTCGACGACCTGAGGGATGATCCGGTACACGGTGCCGCAGCTCATCGTCACCATCACGTCGCCCGGCCTCGCAATGCGCGCGAGGTACGCCGCCGCATCCTCCCATTCCGGCAAGTAGGCGACGCGATCCGCATCGGCGAAGTCGTCGGAGACGAGCGCGCCGGTCACTTCGGGCACCGGATCCTCTCGCGCGCCGTCGACGGCGAGCACCACCGTGTGATCGGCGCCGCGCTCGAGCACCTCGGCGAACTCGCGGTGGAACATGCTTGTGCGGCTGTAGAGATGCGGCTGGTGGATCGCGATCAGCCGTCCGTCTCCGACCACGGCTCGCGCGGAGTCGAGCAGGGCCGCGACTTCCGTCGGGTGGTGCGCGTAGTCGTCGTACACGCGCACGCCGTTCACGTCGGCGTGGAACTCGAACCGGCGCTTCGTGCCACCGAATGCTGCGATCGCCTCGAGCGCCTCGGCGGGCGCGTAACCGATTCCGGTGAGTACGGCGAGCGCACCCACCGCGTTGACCGCATTGTGCTTGCCGTACACGGCGAGTTGCGCCTCGTAGCGACGTCCGTCGATCTCGACGGCGAAGCGCACGGGGCCGGAATCGTCGATCTCGACGATTCTGACGTCGGCGCCCGCAGTTTCACCGAATGTGCGTACCGGCGCGTGCCCGCCTTCCTGCTGCAGCGCAGTCAGCACCTCGAGTGCGCCGGGGTCGTCGGCGGAGATGACGATCTGCTCGCGAGCACCGCGCATGAAATCCACGAAGGCCTGCATGAAGGCCTCCCGCGAACCGTAGAAGTCGAGGTGTTCGGGATCCACGTTCGTGACGAGCGCGATCACGGTGTCGTAGAGCAAGAACGATTTGTCTGATTCGTCCGCCTCGATCACGAAGAGCTCGTCGGCGCCGGCGCCCGAGCTGACGCCGAGCGACTCGATGACGCCGCCGTTCACGAACGAAGGATCCGCGCCCAGCCCCAGCAGCCCGGTCACCACCATTCCGGTCGACGTCGTCTTTCCGTGCGCACCCGCGACGGAGACGACGCGTTTGCCCCGCGCCAGCCACGCGAGCGCCTGCGAGCGGTGCAGCACGGGCAGCCCCGCAGCGAGCGCTCGCTGGTACTCGGGGTTATCCGTCCAGAGCGCTCCCGTTACCACGAGCGTGTCGGCCTTCCCGACGTTCTCAGCGTCGTGACCGATGGAGACCGGGATGCCGAGCTCGACCAGTGCTTCGGTCGAGTAGTTGGCACTGCGGTCCGACCCGGTAACCGTCACACCTGCCTGGTGCATCATGCGGGCGATGCCGCTCATGCCCGAGCCGCCGATACCGACGAAATGGACCTGCCCGAGTTCCTCGGGGATCTCCAGTTCGAGATCGGGATAGATCATGGCGCCTCCTCAGCACGAATCGACAGTCAAGCGTACCGCGATCAGGCCCGCCTGATTGCTGGGACCCGCGGGGCGGTCGAAGCCGCTCAGCTTTCGGGTGCGCCGACCGCCTCGCGCACGAGCTCGAACAACCGCTCGGTGCCGTCCAGTCTCCCCGCCGAGCGCGCGCGTTCAGACATCGCGTTGAGCTGGGCGTCGGTGAGGAGCGGAATGAGCACGCTGCGCACCCACGCGGGAGTGAGCTCGTCGTCGGCTACGAGCACCGCTCCGCCGGCCTCGACGACGCCGGCGGCATTGAAGCGCTGCTCGCCGTTGCCCACGGCGTAGGGAACGAGCACGGAGGGGATCCCGAGCCCGGCGAGTTCGCTCACCGTTGTCGACCCGGCACGCGACACGGCGAGGTCACAGGCGGCGAACGCCAGATCCATGCGATCGCAATACGGAATCACGACATACCCGGGCACATCGGGATCCTCGAGCTCGGTCAGCCCGCCCCAGACATGCAGCACCTGCACGCCGGCGTCGACAAGCTCCCTGGCCGATCCCGAGATGCCGCGATTCAGAGCTCTCGCCCCGAGCGACCCACCCGTCACCAGCAACGTGCGCCGCGACGGATCGAGCCCGAAGTGCGCACGCGCCTCGCCGCGAATTGCAGCGCGGTCGAGCCCCGTGATCTCGGGACGCAGCGGCATTCCGGTGACCCGCGCCCCGGCGATGGGGGTGCCCGCGAACGTCACCGCGACGTAGGGCGTACTCCGCGCACCCCAGCGATTGGCCATACCCGGCTTCGCATTCGCCTCGTGGATCACGACAGGGATCCCCTCGCGCGCACCAGCGCGATAGGCGGGTGCTGCAGCGTACCCGCCGAAGCCCACGACCACGTCGATCTCCCGGTCGCGTATCACGGCGCGCACCTGAGCGATCGCGCGCGCGAGTCTCGCCGGGAACCGCAGCGCCGCAAGATTGGGGCGGCGGGGGAACGGAAGTCGCTCGATATGCACCAGCTCGTACCCTCGTTCGGGCACGAGACGCGCCTCCAGGCCTTCACGTGTTCCGAGCACGATGATTCCGGCATCGGGTTCTTCCCGCCGAATCAGGTCTGCGAGCGCCAGCAGCGGGTTCACGTGACCGGCTGTGCCACCACCGGCGAGCAGGTAGTTGGTCATTCGAGTCCAATCTCTTCCTGGTGACGGGCCGCATCACGAGCGATCGAAATGACGACCCCGATCGCGATGAGACATGCGATGAGCGCGGTGCCGCCGGAACTGATGAGCGGCAGGGGTACCCCGAGCACCGGCAGCACGCCCACGACGACAGCGATGTTCACGAACGCCTGGCCGACGATCCAGACCAGCACACCGCCCACGACGGCGCGGCCGAACCGGTCTCGCGCTCGCACGACCAGCCGGAGCATGACGACCGTGAGTGCGATGAACAGCACGACGACGAGCAGTGCGCCGATCAGGCCCAGCTCTTCGCCGATGATCGCGAAGATGTAGTCGTTGTCTGCCGCGGGGAGCCACGACCATTTCGCCTTCGAATTGCCCAGCCCGACCCCGAAGAACCCGCCGCCCGCGAGCGCCCAGAGACCGTGGGTCGCCTGCCAATCGATACCGCTGTAATCATCGGTTCCTCCGGCGTGACTGAGCAGCCTGGCCATGCGGTTCGGACTCGACAGCACGAAGAAGACCACCGCAAGCGCCCCGCCGAGCGCCGTCACACCGAGCGTCTTCCAGCTCATGCCTCCGAAGTACATCGCTCCGAAGACCAGCGCGGCCATGATCATGACGGTGCCCAAGTCCTTGCCGAGCATCACGACGCCGAGCGCGATGATCGCTCCTGGGATGACGACCGGGATCAACTCGTGTCGCATCTGCCCGAACAGTGGCTCCTTGCGCTGCATCACGGCCCCGACCCACACCACGAGCGCGAGCTTCAACGCCTCAGAAGGCTGGGCCGTGACGCCGCCGAGTTGAATCCAGTTGCGGTTGCCCGCCACTTCGAAACCGAGCGGAGTGAAGACGAGCAGCTGCAGCCCGATGCCCAGCCCGAAGAGCGCCCAGGCGTACCGCTTCCAGAAGCTCACCGGCATTGCGGCCGCGACGAGCATCAGGGGAATGCCGATGACGGCGAAGATGACCTGGCGCCAGAATCCGCCGAAGAACCCTTGATCTGCGAGATACGAGGTGATCGAGGAGGACGAGAGCACCATGATGAGGCCGAACCCGACCAGGAGCAGCGTGATGGTGTAGAGCGCGATCACCGTGCGATCCGAACCGATGCGGAGCATCCCGCCCAGGCGGATGAGGGCCTGGGCGGGAGCGCGGCCCGGTTCGCGCTCGCTCGTGCGCGCCGACATCACTCCAGCTCTCGGACCGCGGTCTGGAAGCGCCGCCCGCGGTCGGCGTATCCCTCGAACTGATCCATCGAAGCGGCCGCCGGCGAGAGCAGCACGGTGTCACCCGGATGGCCGATGGTGAGGGCGTGCGCGACGACGGCCCGCATGATCCCATCTGCATCGAGATCGGCATCGGCGATCTCGATGACGGGGCGCTCCCCCAGATGTCGACGCAGAGCATCGAGGACGGGTGCGCGGTCGACTCCGATGATGACGGCGCCGCGCAGGCGAATCGCGTGGGTGCGCACGAGCTCGTCGATGTCGACGCCTTTGAGCAGCCCTCCGAGCACCCAGACCACGTTCTGCATCGCGCGCAGCGACGCATCGGCTGCGTGCGCGTTCGTGGCCTTCGAATCGTCGATCCAGCGCAGCCCGCGTACTTCTCCGAGCTGCTGTGCGCGATGCGGATCGGGCGCGAACGTGAGCACCGCTCGGGCGATCTCGCTCGGCTCCACGCCTCGGGAACGCGCGAGCGCGCTCGCGGCGAGCACGTTCTGCACCATATGCGGAGCGGCGATTCCCCGTTCGGCGAGCTCATCGACGGTCACGAGCTCGAAGGCCTCGCTCCGGCGCTCGGCGTGGTATCCGCGATCGACGAGGATCCCCTCGACGACGCCGAACCCGCTGCTCGGAGGGGTGTCGAGCCCGAAGCTGATCGCGCGAGCCCCTTCGACGACCTCGGCTTCCTCCACCATGCGCTCGGTCGCCCCGTCGGCGCGGTTGTAGACGCAGGCGACCTGCGTGTGCTGGTACACCTTCGCCTTCGCCGCCCAGTACGCCTCGTGGCTGCCGTGCCAGTCGAGATGGTCGTCGGCGAAGTTCAAGCAGGCGCTCGCGTACGGTGAAATCTCACCGAGCCGCTCGAGTTGGAAGCTCGAGAGTTCCACAACGATGACGTCGTATCCCTGCGGGTCGCGCAGGGCGTCCAGGATCGGCGTTCCAATGTTCCCTGCTGGGGTGACGCGCAGTCCACCCGCGGCGAGCATGTGGGCGGTGAGTTGCGTCGTCGTCGTCTTGCCGTTCGTGCCGGTGATGCAGATCCAGTCGGCGATCCTGCTCGTTTTGTCGCGCAGTCTCCACCCGAGCTCGATGTCGCCCCAGAGCGTGACGTCGCGCGCACGCGCCCACTCCGTGAGGGGATGGTCGGGCCGGTAGCCGGGAGACACGACGATCAGTTCGGGATCGAACGCTTCGAGGTCGGCGAGCTGGGCGGCTTCGTCGCCCGAGACGTGACTCTCGGCTCCGATGACCTCGAGCAGGCGTTCGCGCTCGGGATCAGGTGCTCCGAAGATCACCCGAACTCGAGCCCCGAGTTCGACGAGCGTGTCGGCGACCGAGAACCCCGTCACTCCGAGCCCGAGCACCGCGACCCGGAGTCCGGCCCAATCGTGGTGCCAGCTCGTCAACGCCTCCACGCGGTCAGCAACCAGCTTCGCGTAGATCGCGGCTTCTCCTGCGCTGTTCACGCCTGCTCCCCTCACGGCTGCTGCAGCAGCCATTCCCCGTAGAACGCGCCCACGCCGGCGATGACGAAGAGGGCGGCGATGATCCAGAACCGCACGACGACCGTGACCTCGGCCCATCCCTTGAGCTCGAAATGGTGATGGATCGGACTCATCAGGAAGATGCGTTTGCCGTGCGTCACCTTGAAATACAGCCGCTGCAGAATCACCGAACCGGTCTCGATGATGAACAGGCCTCCGATCAGGATGAGCAGCACCTCGGTACGGCTCACGATCGCGAGCGCGGCGATCGCGCCACCGATGCCCATCGACCCCGTATCGCCCATGAACACGTGCGCCGGATTCGTATTCCACCAGAGGAAGCCCCCGACCCCGCCCAGGAACGCCGCGGCGATCACCGCGAGGTCCATCGGATCGCGCACCTCGTAGCACCCGGGTTCGGAGGCGGTGCTCGCGCAGCTCTGCGCCGCCTGCCAGAACCCGATCACGAGGTAGGCGCCGAAGGCGAAGATGGCAGCGCCCGCGGCGAGGCCGTCGAGCCCGTCGGTGACGTTCACGGCGTTGGTGGTCGCGGTCACGATCACCATGACCCAGATGATCACGAGACCGATGCCGATGATGGGCCCGAACGTCATGAAATCGAACGGCAGGTCGCGGAAGACCGAGATGTGCGTCGAGACCGGGGTGATGCCCGCGTCGTTGGCGAACTGGATGCCGAGGACCGCGAACGAGACGGCAATGATGACCTGCCCGGCGATCTTCGCCCAGCCGCCGAGCCCGGCGGAGGCCTGCTGCCGCGTTTTCATGAAGTCGTCGATGAAGCCGACGAGGCCCGCACCGACCGCCATCAGAATCACGAGCAGCGCCGACGGAGACGGCTGCTCCCCCATCACGAGTTTGCCGACGAAGTAGGCGATCACCGATCCCGAGAGGAAGATGAGCCCGCCCATCGTCGGGGTGCCCCGCTTCATCTCGTGCTCTTTCGGCCCATCGACGCGGATCGGCTGGCCCCACCGCAGGCGATTGAATCCGCGCACGAACAGCGGCGTCAGCAGGAGCGAGTACAGCAGCGAGAACCCGCCGGCGATCAGCAGCGCGATCATGCGTACGCCTCCCCGAGACGATCGCCGAGCCGTTGCAGGCCTGCGGCGTTCGAGGACTTCACGAGCACCGTGTCGTCGTCGCGCAGAGTTTCCGTGAGGTAGGCGAACGCCTCGTCCTGGGTGGCGAAGAACGTGCTCTCTCCGTCCCACGCTCCCTCATTGATGGCGCTGATGTGCAGCTGCCGGGCCTCGGCTCCCACCACGACGAGTTCCGAGATGCGCAGGCGCACGGCCTGCAGCCCCACGCGACGGTGCTCTTCGATCGAGTACTCGCCGAGCTCGCTCATGGCTCCCAGCACTGCGACCGAGCGGCCATCGGGCTTGCGGATCTGCGCGAGGGTGCGCAGCGCGGCGCTCATCGAGTCGGGGCTTGCGTTGTACGCATCGTTGATGATCGTGACGCCGTCGCGGCCGCCGAGCACTTCCATGCGTCCGGGCGCGGCGAGCGTCGCCGATTCGAGGGACGCGGCGATGTCTGCGAGCGGAATTCCGAGAGCCCGCCCCACGGCCGCGGCCGCGAGTGCGTTGATGACGTGGTGCTCGCCGAGAACCCGGAAGTGCACGGGCAGGGATTCTCCGTCCGCGTGCAGCACGAAGCGAGTGCCGCTGGCCGACGCATCGACGTCGGTGGCGCGCACGTCGGCGTCGCTGCTGAGCCCGAACCACTGCACCTGGGCGCGCGTGAGCTCGGCCATCTGCGCGACTCTCGGGTCGTCGCGATTCAGCACGGCAATGGCCGTCTCGGGAAGATCGCGGACCATCTCGCTCTTCGTGCGGAACGTGGTCTCGATACCGCCGAATTCGCCGGCGTGGGCGAGTCCGACCGTCAGCACAACGCCGATGTGCGGTGGCGCCATCGCGGTGAGTCGAGCGATCTCGCCCTCAGCACTCGCGCCCATCTCGGCGACCAGTGTGCGCGTGTCCGCTGCCACGCGCAGCATGGTGACCGGCCCGCCGACCTCGTTGTTGAACGACTTGGCCGACGCGACGGTCGGGCCGGTGCGCTCCGCCATGGCAGCGACCAGGTTCTTCGTGGTGGTCTTCCCGTTCGAGCCCGTGATGCCGACGATCGTGAGCTCACCAGCTGCGCGCACTCGGCGCACCACCTCAGTGGCGAGCGCGCCGAGCGCGTCGGTGCTGTCTGCGACGACGATCTGAGCGACTCGCCCATCCACCTCGTGCTCCACGACGAGCGCCACGGCGCCCGCATCGACCGCGCGGGCCGCGAAGCGGTGCCCATCGGTTTCCTCTCCGCGCCTGGCGAAAAAGATCTGACCGGGTCCGACCTCGCGCGAGTCGGTCTGCGACTCGCCTTCGATCAGCGTCTCCGGCCCGGATCCGTCGTCTCCGGGGATCAGGCGGCCGTCCACGGCGGTCGCGATCTCGGCCAGTGTCAGTGCAATCACGGGAGCAATCCTGCCTCGCGGAGCGCACCGCGAACTTCGTCACGCGCCGAGTACGGGAGGAACTGCCCGGCGACTTCTTGATGATCCTCGTGTCCGGGACCGGCATACAGAATAACGTCACCGGGTTCAGCCAGTGAAATGGCGCGGCGCACCGCCGCTCGCGGGTCGCCTGCTTCGATGACCTCGGCGTGCTTCGCGGAGCGTGCTCCGGCGATGAGCTGGGACCGAATCGCCTCCGGAGGCTCTGAGCGGGGGTGGTAGTCGCACACGATGACCGTGTCGGCGCCCGCTCCCGCGATCCTTCCCATCTCTTCGCGCTTCGTGGTGTCGCGGTCGCCGTCGGCGCCGAACAGGAAGATGATCTTGCCCGGGGCCACCTCGCCCAGGGCATCGAGCATCGCCTCGAAGGCGCCGGGCGTGTGGCCGTAGTCGACGTAGAAGCGCGGACCGTCGCCTCCGCTCTCGGAGATCTCCTCGAGACGCCCCGGAATGTACACCGGAATGCGACCCTTCTCGAGCCCGGCCGCGACCTGCGCGATCGGAACGCCCGACTCGTGCAGCATGATCAGAGCGAGCGCTGCGTTCTCTGCCATGAAGCGGCCGAACACCGGCACGCTTCCGCGGAAGTGGGCGCCTTCGGGGCCCTGCAGCACGAATGACACGCCGTCGAGCGTTTGCCGAGTGATGGCGAGGTGCCAGTCGGCGTCCCGGCCGTACTCGGTGGCGAGTCGCGTCACCGGAATACTCGACTCGCGCGCGATGCGTTGCCCCCAAGCGGAATCGACCACCACGACTCCCCGCTCGGCGTGCTCGGGCGTGAACAGGGCGAGCTTCGCGGCGAAGTACGTCTCGAGATCGCCGAATTCGTCGAGGTGATCCTGCGAGAAGTTGTTGAAAGCGACGACGTCGAAGCGCAGACCGTCGAGACGGTGGCGCACGACGGCCTGCGCCGAGACCTCGATGGCCACACCCTCGACGCCGACCTCGACCATGCGCGCGAGCAGGCCGTGCAGCTCGGAGGCCTCGGGGCTGGTGAGGTTGCTGACGATCACCTCATCGCCGATCCTGCGCTCCGCCGTCGAGCTGAGTCCGGCCGTGATACCCGCCGCCCGCAGCAGCTCGGCGATGAGATACACCACGCTCGTCTTGCCGTTCGTGCCGGTCACGCCGTACGTCCGCGGCCCGAAACCTTCGGTGCCGTAGACCACGGATGCGATGTCGCCGAGAATCTCCCGCGGGTGCGTCTCGGAGACGAGCACCGGCAGCGTCGCGCCCGCCTCCGCCGCGAGGTCGGCTCCCACCGCATCCGTCAGCATCGCGCACGCGCCCAGCGACACGGCCTGGGCCGCGAACTCGGCGCCGTGTCGCCGCGCACCCGGCATGCCGACATAGAGGTCCCCGGGGCGAACGTCGCGAGAGTCCAACGAGACCCCGGTGAGCAACAGGCCCGCAGGCAGGTCCGCGGCCCGCACGTCGAACCGTTCGACAATCACTTCGATCGGAACGGGAACGGGCTGCTGCGGGCGAATGCTCAAGGCATCTCCGGTACTCACGGGTGCGGGCCTCCTGGGCGTGATCAATACTCGGTGGGGAGCGGTGTGAACTCCCCCGTGGACGGCGGGATGTGGAACGTGCGGATCGTCGCTTCAGCTGCCTGCCGGAACGCGGTGAGCGCTGCGACGCCGCCGTCTCCCGCCGTCGGGAACGCAATCGATGCTACCGCGACGTACTGCGGATCGTCTGCCGGGAAGATTCCCGCGAAGGAGTGCACGTAGTCGGTGCGATAGAGTCCCGTGGCCGGATCGACCTGCTCGGCCGTACCCGTCTTGCCCGCGACGCGGTACCCGGGAATCGAGATGAGGTCCGAGAACCACCCTTCGGTCGTCACTGTCTCGAGCATGCCCATCACATCGGCCGCCGTGCTCTCCGAGACCGCAGTGACCGGGTCCCCGTGCTCGGGCGTGGTCGTCGACCCGTCCGCAGCCACGCAGTCCTTCACCACGCTGGGCGGCACCCGTACGCCCTGGTTCGCGATCGTCTGATAGACCCCGGCTGTCTGCACGACCGTTGAGGAGAGGCCCTGCCCGAACATCGTGTTGTACGAGGTCTGGCGATCCCAATCCTCAGGCGCGTAGAGCAGACCCGAGTCTTCGACCGGCATGCCCGCCTCGGTCGCCGTGCCGATGCCGAATCGCTTCAGGTAGTCGTAGCGCGTCTCGGGGCTGAGCTGCGCGCCGAGCATCGAGGTGCCGACGTTCGACGACTGCGTCAAGATGCCCGTGAGCGTCCATGGCATCTCGGGGTGGTTGAAGGCGTCGCCGAAGCGCACCCCGGGCTCCGGTTCCAGGTAGTCGGGAGTGAGGTTCTGCGAGGCCGGGGTCGCGACGCCCTGATCGATGAGTGCTGCGGCGGTGATCGTCTTGAAGGTCGATCCGGGCTCGTACGGCGAGGTGAAGGATCGCGCTTCGCGCTTCGTGGGGTCGGAGGCGTCGACATCGTTCGGATCGACCGAGCCGTCCTCTGCGATGGCGACGAGCTCGCCGGTCTTCACGTCCATCACCGTTAAGAGACCGTAGGCGGCTCCCACGGATTGCACCTGCTGGTTGATGGCCTGCTGAGCCTCCCACTGGAGATCGCGGTCAATCGTGAGCTGCACCGTGCCGCCGTCTTGCACCTTGCGAGTGACGACCACGCTGCCCGGCAGCGCGACCCCGTCTTCGCTGCGCTCATAGGTCTCGGTGCCGTCGACGCCGGTGAGGCAGGCGTCCTGCGAGAGCTCGACCCCGGCTTGCGGCACATCGTCCGCTCCCGAGAAGCCGACGATGTTTCCCCCGACCGCCCCGTTGGGGTACGTGCGCGTGTGCTGGCTCTCGAAGGTGAGCCACGGAATCTCGAGGGCCTTGAGCGCGTTGAGCTGCGTGAGGTCGATCGAGCGCTGCACATACGCGAAGTCCGACTTCGAGTTCTCGGCGAGGGCGTCGTCGACGATCTTCTGAATCTCTTCGCCGCTCTGGCCCGTCACCTCGCCGATCTCCTCGAACGCCTGGGCCGCGGTGACCTCGACGGTGCCGACGCCGCGCTCGGCGTCGAGCCGATAGAACACTCCGTCGTTCAGTCGCGTGTTCTTCGGTGAGAGTTGCACGTCGTAGCGCTCATCTGTCGTCGCGAGAACTTCGCCGTCGCGGTCGACGATGTCACCGCGCACGCTCGGAATCGCGACGGGAACCGCGCGCTTGTCTTTCGCGTCCTCGTTGAGGGCTGCCGCGGAGACGACTTGCACATCGACGAGGCGCACGAGAAAGACGAGCGATGCGACGACGATGATGCCGAGCGCAATGACCCGACGGAGCGATGATCCGCGCAGTCTCAGCATCCGATTCCTCCCGGAGTTCCGCTGCCGCCTAGTGCGTATCGGGTGCAGGCAGCTTGCCCGTCCACCGTACCGGCGGATCGATGTTTTCGGCCTGAGCACCCGCGGCCTGTCCGGAGGTCCGCGGTACGAGCAGACCGGCGGCGTCGACCACCGGCATGCTCGCGAGGGTGGCGTTCGGGATGAGATTGCCCGACGCCTCCGTCGTCTCCGACTGGAGCGCGCCGAGCACCGCACCGTCGCTGAGGCGGAGCGTGGCGGGTCGCGTGTTCTGCACCATCCCGAGCGCCGCAGCGTTCTCCGCGAGATTCTGCGGCGAAGCGAGCTTGTCGACGTTCTGAGCGAGCACTCGTTCCACGCGACCGAGATCGCGCTGCTCCACCTCGAGTGCGCGTGATTCGTACGCACCCTGGGAGATGGCGATGCTCAGACCGAGCTGAGTCGCGAAGATCGCGAGTACGACGGCGACGGCGATGAGCGCCCCTGCCAGCGGGCTGCGCTTCGCACGCGGTGCTCGACGTCCGGTGGGCTCGAGCACGGGCCGCAGGTGACGCTCGGGCTGATCCGCGCCGGGGGTCCGAGGGGTGCCGGGGGCGCTGCCGGGCGCGCTGCCGGTCGAGCCCAGACGAAGCGCGGCTGCGTCGAAGTCCATCGGAAGCGTCGTGCTCATCGTACGTCCCTCATTCGTTCGGCTGCGCGAAGCCGCACAGGAATCGCTCGCGGATTCCGCTGTCGCTCGGCATCGTCGGCCAGTTCCGCACCGCGGGTGAGCAGGCGGAACTCCGGACGATGCTCGGGGAGCTCGACCGGAAGACCGGCCGGCGCGGTTGAGGCGACGCGGCGCGCGAATTCGCGCTTCACGAACCGGTCCTCGAGCGACTGGTACGACATCACCACGGCGCGCCCGCCGACCTTCAGTAGATCGAGCGCGGCGGGAATCGCGCGTTCGAGCACTGAAAGCTCGGCGTTGACCTCGATCCGCAGAGCCTGGAACACCCGCTTGGCCGGGTGACGCTGGTCTCGCACCGCTGCCGGGGTGGCCGCCTGCAGCACATCGACGAGCTGACCACTGCGCAGGATCGGGGCTTCCGCACGAGCGGCGATGATCGCCCGCGCGTACCGACCCGCGAGTGGCTCCTCGCCGTAGCGCTCGAAGATCGCACGGAGCCGACCTTCGGGAGCGGTGGCGAGCACGTCTGCCGCCGTCTCCCCGACGCTCTGATCCATGCGCATGTCGAGCGGCGCGTCTTGGGCGTACGCGAAGCCGCGGTCTGCTTCGTCGAGCTGCAGTGATGAGACGCCGAGATCGAAGAGCACTCCGTCGATACGCGAGAATCCGCTGTCGAAGACTGCTCGTTCGATGTCGTCGTACACCGCATGCACGCGAATGGCACGATCACCGAATCGGGCGAGTCGCGCGCCGGCGAGCTCCAGCGCTTCCGTGTCGCGGTCGAGACCGATCACAGTGAGACTCGGAAATCGTTCGAGCAGGGCTTCAGTGTGGCCGCCCATCCCGAGGGTCGCGTCGACGATCACCGGGGTGTCGTCGTGTCCCGTGGCCTGCACCACCGGTGCGAGCAGTTCGATGCAACGCTCGAGCAGCACGGGAGTGTGCAGAGCGCTCGGATCGCGTGTGTCTTCGTGTGTCATAGGGACTCCGGGCTAGAACATGCCCGGGATCACCTCCTCCTCGATCTCGGAGAACGCTGCTTCCTGCGCCGCCAGGTAGGTCTGCCAAGCCTCCGCGTCCCATATCTCCGCGCGCGAACCGGCGCCGATCACGGCGAGCTCTCGCTCCAGGCCCGCGTACTCGCGGAGGTTCTGCGGGATGGTGACGCGACTCTGCTTGTCGGGCGTCTCGGGGTGCGCCCCGGAGAGGAACACGCGGAGGTAGTCGCGCGCCTGCTTCGAGGCGAGCGGTGCGCTCCGCAGTCGCTGATGCATCTCGGCGAACTCGGTTTCGCTGAACACGTAGAGGCAGTGCTCCTGCCCGCGGGTGATCACGAGGCCGTCGGCGAGTTCGTTCCGAAACTTCGAGGGAAGAATCAGGCGGCCCTTTTCGTCCAGCCGCGGCGTGAAGGTTCCCAGGAACAATGGGGCCTCCTTTCGCCGACTCGTCCTCGAGCGCCAGTTTACTCCACTTTCCTCCACAATGCCCTCATCGCGCACCATTTTGTTCCTGGCGAGACATAAGTTCGCGGAGATCTCGGGAGTACGCACCTGAGAGAGGCGACGCAGGCGTCCCAGACAGCGCCCGGTGCGCCACACGGAGGCCGCCGATTCATGGCGCAATGACGCCAATGTTGGAGATCGATGCCTGCTCTGGGGAGCAAAGTGGAGTGTTTTCCCGGCATGCGTGCGCAACGCACGGGCTTAGGGCACAAAAAACGCCAGGTCAGTGACCTGGCGTCGTGAGAGCTTTCGCGCAAAACTCAGTGATCGCGGGTGGGATCGTGTCGCGTGCGCGCCGCGGCCACGCCGCCGCACGATCGGGACGGCACATGACTTGATTCCCATGGTCGAGCAGCGCCCGTACAAGGGCACGCGCCCGCGGGCAGCGAGGCGTGATGCCTCTCAGCGTGAGCGGCCTTGCGTCGAGGCTGCCAAAACGGGCGGCGCAGCGTCGCAGCCTGCAGCGCGAGCTACCGCTCGCCCTCCATACGCTGGTCCCACCGTCGCTCCATGCGCTCACTGAGAGACTCGCGCGACGATCGCGGCGACTTCGGGCCCGATCCTGCCGAGGTGATGTCTTCGACCGTCAACGGATCCGACGACCGACGAGAAAGCATGAGGATGACTCCCCCGAGCATGACGGCGAAGCCGATGAGCCCCACCCACAGCAGGTGAACGGCAACCCCGGCGACCAGAACGCCGATTCCGGCGACGACGACGATGATGCCCAGCACGAGAGAGCGGTAATTCAATCGTCGGGGTTGTGACGAGCCAGCCTGCAAGACGTCGGCTTCGCTCTGATAGAAGCCGCGCTCCATCTCGTCAAGCAACCGCTGTTCGTGCTCTGACAGCGCCATGACGACCCTCCCGCGATCGGTGAAAACTTGGTACCGATCAGTCTACGGCTCACACCCGTGAGTAGGCTAGGCGCGTGGAAGAAACGACGCGACTCGCAGGCCTCATTCAGGAGCGCATCGGCGACATCCTCGGGCAGCACCGCGCCGAGCTGGCAGGGCTCGGCGACGATGCCTCGCATCTCCTCGACGAAGCGACGCGCTTCCTCACGGGCGGGAAGCGCTTCCGTGCGCAGTTCGCCGTGCTCGGCTACCGATCAGTGCGCGAGCTCGACTTCTCCGACGCCGTCGAGGGCCCGGCCGCGTCGGTGCTGGATGCGGCGTGCGCACTCGAGTTCTTCCACGCGGCCGCGCTGGTTCACGATGACATCATCGATCGGTCCGACACGCGCCGGGGCCGCCCCTCCACCCACCGCGTGTTCGCCAACATGCACGCGGATCAGCACTGGTCGGGCGACTCGGCTCACTTCGGCATCGCCGGCGCGATTTTGCTCGGAGATCTGCTCCAGTCGTGGGCCGATGAACTCATGCAGAGCGCTTGCGCCGCTGCGGCAGTCCCGGGCGCGGCGCAGGCCGCGCGGTCGCACTTCAATCGAATGCGGAGCGAAGTCGCGCTCGGCCAGTACCTCGATGTGCTCGAGGAGCAGCAGTCGGCCTTCGCGGAGCACGACGAGCAACTCGAACGGTCGACACGCGTGTTGGTGTACAAGTCCGCGAAGTACAGCGTCGAGGCGCCGCTGCTGATCGGAGCCGCGCTTGCCGGCGCCGACGACGAGCAGGAGCAGGCGCTCCGCGAGTACGGTCTGCCGATCGGCGTCGCCTTTCAACTGCGCGACGACCTTCTCGGCGTGTTCGGCGACGCCTCCATCACGGGCAAGCCCACGGGCGATGACCTCATCGAGGGCAAGCGCACTGTGCTCGTCACGCTGGCCCGGGAGAACCTGCCCGGAACGCAGCGTCGCATCTTCGACGACCTGCTGGGCAATGATCTCGACCCCGAGCAGATCGCGATCCTGCAGCGCACGATTCGGGAGAGCGGAGCGGTCGAACGCGTCGAGCAGATGATCGCACGCAATGTGGAACGAGCGATCTCCTCACTCGGAGAGGCGCCGACCCGGCGCGATGCGAGCGAGGCGCTCACTCAATTGGCGGATCGCGCGTCTCGTCGCGACTTCTGAGTCCGTCATGCGCCTCAGCGCATCCAGCGGCTCAGAACGCGAGCGACTGCGTCGCTCGGCGCACCGCGCTCTTCCGACCGGACTGCAGGCAATCGATCGGTCGCTCCCCCAGCTCGTCGTTGACGGAGAGCATCCAGAGCACTGCCTCCTCCTCCGAGAACCCCGCGTCGTTGAGCGCGAGCAGCGTTCCCCGAAGCGACGGCAACGGCTCGTCACCCTGCAGAAACTCTGCGGGAACCTGCAGCACGCCATCGATCCGCACCGATGCGAGGAAGTGATCTTCGATGAGTCGGTGCAGTCGCCCGGGGGTCACCCCGAGACGATCCACGAGTTCGGGGACGCCCAGCATCGGGGCTGTTGTCAGCGGGCTACGGTCTGAAGCGGTGTTCTCTGCCACGACACCACTCTGCCAGCGGCTCCGAACGAACGCAATCCGCACGCGCCCGGCGCGCATCATGAAACGGCCACGGAATCTTCCGTAGACTCTCCGGGTGACCACCGTGCCCTCCGACCCGCTGATCGGGCAGACGCTCGACGGCCGTTACGCGATCAGATCGCGCATCGCGCGCGGCGGCATGGCGATGGTCTACCTCGCGACCGACCTGCGGCTCGAACGTCGCGTCGCCGTCAAGGTGATGCATGAGCACCTCGCAGAAGACGACAACTTCACGCGGCGCTTCGAGCAGGAGGCCCGCAGCGCCGCCCGGCTCTCGCACCCGAATCTGGTCAACGTGTTCGATCAGGGCCACGATCTGGGCCGCACGTACCTCGTCATGGAGTACCTGCCGAGCATTACGCTGCGCGAGCTGTTGAAGCAGCAGCGGCGCTTGACCGCCGAGCAGTCGCTCGAGATCGGCGATGCGGTGCTCTCGGGCCTCGCCGCAGCTCACGGGGCAGGCATCGTGCATCGCGATCTCAAACCGGAGAACGTCATGCTCGCAGACGATGGCCGGATCAAACTCGGCGACTTCGGCCTGGCACGGGCCGTCAGCGCCAACACGACCACGGGTCAGGCGCTGCTCGGCACCATCGCCTACCTCTCACCGGAGCTGGTCACCCGAGGCGTAGCCGACGCTCGCAGCGATCTCTACGCCTTCGGCATCATGCTGTACGAGATGCTCACCGGAGCGCAGCCCTTCGTCGGGGAACAGCCGATGCAGATCGCGTATCAGCACGCGCACTCCGACGTGCCCGCCCCATCGTTGCAGAGCACCGAGGCGAGCCCGGCACTCGACGATCTGGTGCTCTGGATGACGCGCCGCGAGCCCGACGAGCGTCCCCGCGATGCGGGCGAGGCCCTCGAATCGCTTCGTGCGATCTCGCGCGGCGACGCACCGGCGGGTTCGACCCGCGTGCTCCCTCGAATCTCAGACGAGGGCAGCCCCACCCCCTCGACATCCGTGCTCGATCCGTCGCAGCGCTGGGCCGTGAGCGCAGCGGACGCATCGGCCACGACGGTGGCGCCCGAGATTCCGACGGATCCCAACTCGTCGTCCGCGCCGCCGATCGAACGCGCCGCCGATGCGGCGCGGATGCGGCGACGCCGGGGACGCGTCGCCGCGCTCCTCGCGGCCGTATTGATTGCAGCCGCCGCAGGTCTGGGCTGGTGGTTCGGTCAGGGCCCGGGATCGCAGGTCACGGTGCCCGATGTCGCGGGGCAGGAGATCGCTGCGGCACAGGCGATGCTCGAGGAGCATGCGCTGGTGGTCACGCTGGTCGAATGCCCGAGTCTCGATCACCCGGCCGGTCAGGCTTCGGAATCGGAGCCCGCCTCTGGAACCCGCGTCGATCGCGGCACTGCGGTGGCGCTCTGCCAGTCGACCGGTCCCCAGCTCCTGTCGGTGCCGACGCTCGTCGGCTTGTCGCTCGACGACGCCAAGACCGTGATCTCAGACGAGCAGTTCACGGTCGGTGAGGTCCTCGAGCAGCGCTTTTCCGACGAGGAGCCCGGCACGGTACTCGCTGCGCTCGGTTCCGATGGCGACGCACTCGGCGAGACGTACCCCGAGCAGGGCACCATCGATCTCATCACATCCGCCGGTCCGGTGCCTGACGTGGCCGGCCTGAGCGCCGACGCGGCAACGGCACGACTCGCCGACAGCTCCCTCACCGTCGATCCCGCGGTCGGCGCCGAGACCTACAGCAGCGATGTCGAGCAGGGCGCCGTGATCGCACTGCTTCCGCAGACCGATCCCATGCGACCGGGTGACACTGTCGGCTTGGAGATATCGCTCGGCCCGGAGCTCTTCCCGGTACCCGACGTCTCGGGTCTCGATCTGCAGGAGGCGATGGATACCCTGAGCGCCGCCGGGTTCACCCCGACTACGCTCGTACCCGACGCGCTCCGCAGCTTCGCGAAAGCCACGGGCACGGATCCCGCCGCGGGCGAAGAAGTTGCCGCAGGCACTGAGATCCGCATCAGAAGCACGATCTCCCTCTAACGCGACCTGCCCGCTTCCCAGCGTTGACCGGGAAGCGGGCAGGTGCGTCGAGCCGCGTCGACTAGGAGATCTTCTTCAGCTCCTCGGCGACCTGGAACGCGAGTTCCAGTGACTGCATGTGGTTCAACCGGGGATCGCAGACGGACTCGTACCGGGTGGCGAGCGTCGCCTCGTCGATGTTCTCCGACCCGCCCAGGCACTCGGTGACATCGTCACCCGTCAGCTCGATGTGAATACCGCCGGGGTACGTGCCGACCTCTCGATGAGCCTCGAAGAAGCCGCGCAGCTCATCCATGACGTCGTCGAAACGTCGTGTCTTGTACCCGGTGGCCGTGGTCATGCCATTGCCGTGCATGGGATCGGTGACCCACAGCGGCGTCGCGCCGGCGTCTTGCACTCCGGCGAGGAGCCCGGGGAGCACGTCGCGGATCTTCCCGGCGCCCATCCGAGTGATGAAGGTGAGGCGACCCGGCTCGCGCTCGGGATCGAGCTTGTCGATGAGCCGAAGCGCGTCGTCGACCGTCGCGGTCGGACCGAGCTTTACGCCGATCGGGTTGCGCACGTGCGAAAGGAACTCGACGTGAGCACCGTCGAGGTCGCGGGTGCGCTCCCCGATCCAGAGCATGTGCCCCGATGTGTCGTACAGGTCACCCGTGCGCGAGTCGACGCGGGTCAGCGGGCGCTCGTAGTCGAGCAGGAGCGCCTCATGGCTCACGTAGAACTCGGTCTGCGTCAGCGCCGTGTTGTCCACGCCGCACGCCGCCATGAACCGCAGCGCGCGATCGATCTCGCCCGCAAGCGACTCGTACCGCTGATTCGCGGGGTTCGAGATGAATCCCTGGTTCCACGCGTGCACCTGTCGCAGGTCGGCGAAACCACCCTGTGTGAATGCGCGGATCAGATTCAGCGTCGATGCCGAGACGTGGTACCCCTGCACCAGGCGAGCGGGGTCTGCCATGCGCGACTCCGGGGTGAAGTCGTATCCGTTGACGAGGTCGCCCCGGTAGGCGGGCAGCGTCACGCCCTCACGGGTCTCATCGTTGCTCGAGCGCGGCTTCGCGAACTGACCGGCCATGCGCCCGACCTTGATCACGGGCATCGAGGCGCCGTACGTCAGCACGACCGCCATCTGCAGCAGCGTCTTGACACGGTCGCGAATCCGATCGGCGGTGGCGGCGGAGAACGTCTCAGCGCAGTCGCCGCCCTGCAGCAGAAAGGCCTCTCCGCGAGCAGCGGCAGCCAGGCGTTCGCGCAGCTGGTCGGCCTCGCCGGCGAACACGAGCGGAGGCTGCGATGAGAGCTCGCGGGCCGAATACGCAACCGCATCGGGATCGGGCCAGACGGGCTGCTGCTTGGCCTCGAGCGCCTGATAGGCGTCGAGCTCCGCGAACGCTCGTTCGGCAGCAGTCTCGTGAATCTGGCTCGTCATGTCGATCCCTTACGTGAAGTAGGTACAGAAGTATCGCGGCGACGGCCGCGACCGTCTCAGCCTACTGCCTCGCGGGGTTCGCGAACGAAGTGTGACGGGTGCCAGCAGCGAAACGCGCGCCGCTCCTGCTACCGGTTGCGCACGCTCGACGCGTAGACGTCTGCATACGTCTGCCCGCTGAGCTTCTGGATCTCGAGCATGATCTCATCGGTCACGCTGCGGAGCACGAAGCGGTCGGCGCTCATGCCAGCGAATCGGCTGAAGTCGAGCGGTTTTCCGACGACCGTTCCGATTCGGCGAATCTTCGGGATCTTCGCCCCGATCGGCATCGCCTTCTCAGTGTCGATCATGACGACGGGCACGACGACCGCTCCTGACTCGACGACCAGGCGGGCGACGCCCGTGCGACCGCGGTACAAGCGCGCGTCGGGGCTGCGCGTGCCTTCAGGGTAGATGCCGAGCACGTCTCCGCGATCCAGCACTCCCAGACCCGTATTCAGTGACGCCTCGGATGCCTTTCCGCCCGACCGGTCGATCGGCAGCTGGCCGACCGCAGTCATGAACGACTTCACGAGCCAGCCCTTCAGTCCCTTCCCCGTGAAGTAATCGCTCTTGGCGAGGAAGTAGACGCGGCGGTCGATCATCGTCGGCATGAAGAAGGAATCGATCACCGACAGGTGGTTTCCTACAATGATCACGGGCCCGGTCGCCGGAATGTTCTCGGCACCCTCCAGCCACGGGCGGAAGATCGTTTTCAAGATCGGCCCGATGATCAGGTGTTTAAAAATCCAGTAGAGCACTGCCCACGATTCCTCTCGACTGAGAACACCCTACCGGAGCCGGGGGTTCGGCGGCGGTATGCGTATAGGGTGGCAGAACAAGGTGCGACGCGAGACGCCGCGTCGCGTACGACGGATACATGAGTATCAAAGGAGCTGCCGTGAATCAGTCCGAGACCCCGATCCTCGTCCCGCCGGTCCCGGAGGACAACATAACGGATCTTCTGGAGCAGAGGGTGCAGTCGACCCCGGATCGCGCGCTCTTCGCCGTGCCCGTCGGTGACGGGTGGCGAGACATCAGCGCCAGCGACTTCCGCGCCGATGTCGTGGCACTCGCGAAAGGCTTCGTGGCGTCGGGGATCGAGCCGGGCGATCGTGTGGCCTTCATGTGCAAGACGAGTTACGAGTGGACCCTGGTGGATTTCGCGATCCACTACGCCGGAGCCGTCATGGTGCCGGTCTACGAGACCTCGTCGCCACTCCAGGTGCACTGGGTGCTCGAGGATTCGGGAGCCCGCGCGATGCTCACCGAGACGGAGGATCACGCCGCCCGGTTCGAGGAGATCAAGGACGATCTCCCGGCGGTCTCGCTCACGTGGCGGCTCGACCAGGGCGCGCTCGCGCAGCTGCGCGAGGCCGGCGCAGCCATCGACGACGCGGAGATCGATCGTCGACGCGGTCTCGCGCAGGGGTCGGACATCGCCACGCTGATCTATACCTCGGGTTCGACGGGCCGACCGAAGGGGTGCGTGCTGACCCACGCGAATTTCGTCGACCTCTCTCGCAACGCGGCTGCCGCCCTCTCCGACGTCGTGCAGCAGCCCGGAGCCGCGACGCTGCTGTTCGTGACCCTCGCGCACGTCTTCGCCCGGTTCATTTCGGTGATGTCGGTGCACGCCGGAGTGCGCGTCGGCCACCAGGCCGATACCAGCCAGCTGCTCCCTGCGCTCAGCACGTTTCAGCCCACGTTCCTGCTCGCCGTGCCTCGCGTGTTCGAGAAGGTGTACAACTCCGCAGAACAGAAGACCGAGGCCGAGGGCAAGGGCAAGATCTTCCGCGCGGCTGCCAAGGTCGCCGTCGCGCACTCCGAAGCGCTCGATGCGGGCAAGGTGCCCTTCGTGCTCGGCCTGAAGTTTCGGCTCTTCGACAAGCTCGTGTACGACAAGCTTCGCGAGAAGCTGGGCGGGAAGGTGCGCTTCGCGGTCTCGGGCTCCGCTCCCCTGAGCCACTACCTGGGCCACTTCTACCGGAGTCTCGGTGTGAAGATTCTCGAGGGCTACGGGCTCACCGAGACGACCGCCCCGGCCACGGTCAACCTGCCGAACAAGTTCAAGATCGGCACCGTCGGGCCCCCGCTTCCCGGCCACACCGTGCGCATCGCCGAGGACGGCGAGATCGAGATCGCAGGAATCGATGTCTTCAAGGAGTACTGGAACAACCCGGAAGCCACTCAAGAGGCATTCACCTCTGACGGTTTCTTCCGCACCGGAGACATCGGTGCGCTCGACTCCGACGGCTACCTCTCGATCACCGGTCGCAAGAAGGAGATCATCGTCACCGCCGGGGGAAAGAACGTCGCGCCCGCGGCGCTCGAAGACCCGATCCGCTCGCACACGATCATCGGACAGGTCGTCGTGGTCGGCGATCAGCGACCGTTCATCTCCGCGCTCATCACCCTCGATCCCGAGATGCTCGCCCCGTGGCTGAACAACCACGGTGAAGATGCGACGATGACGCTCGAAGAGGCGGCGGTCCACCCGAAGGTGCTCGCCGAGGTGCAGAGCGCCATCGACCAGGGCAATGCGTTCGTTTCGCGTGCGGAGTCGATTCGCAAGTTCGTCATTCTGCCGACGGAGTTCATCGAGGCGAACGGGCATCTGACGCCAAAGATGAGTATTCGGCGCGACAATATCCTGCGCGATTTCGCGGGAGAGATCGCCGGCATCTATGGAGAGCACCCGCAGACGGAGAACGTGTCCGTCGTGCGGTGACGGCCGCGCCTCGAGTCGGCTAGAACCAGCTCGAAGTGCGAATCTGTCGCATCGCCTCGCCGCGGGAGTCGCGGTCGAGGCGAGACAGATACAGCTTTCCGTCGAGATGATCGCACTCGTGTTGGAGTGCCTGGGCCATCAACCCTGCGCCCGTGATCTCGACGGGGTGCCCGTCGAGATCGATGCCGCGGACGGTCGCTCGCGGGTACCGCATCACGTCGAACCAGAGATCGGGAACAGACAAGCATCCCTCGCCCGTCAACTCGGGTTCGCCCTCGAGTGCGACGATCTCGGGGTTGATCACGTAGCTGAGCTTTCCGTCGATATTCAGGCTGAAGACCCGCGCGGTGTGCCCGATCTGGGTCGAGGCGAGCCCGGCGCGGCCGTCCATATCGACGGTATCCAGAAGGTCCTGCACGAGCGCGCGAACGCCCTCGTCGATCTCTTCAACCGGATCGCACACGGTGCGCAGTACGGGATCTCCAAAGACCCTGATGTCACGAATCGCCATGACACCCGAGCCTAGCGCCTCGGCGCGGAATCGTTCCGCACCGAGGCGCTCCACACTTACTCGGCGGGGGTGATCGCCGCGATGAGGTCCCCGGATTCGAGGCCGCGCGTTCCGGTGAACACGACCCGCTCGATCCGGCCCGAGACGGGCGCCGTGATCGCCGCTTCCATTTTCATCGCCTCAATCGAAGCGATCGGCTGCCCGGCCTCCACGACATCGCCCGCCGCGACCTTCACCGTCACGGTGCCCGAGAACGGCGCTGCCACGTGCCCGGGAACGGTCCGGTCCGCCTTCTCCGCGAGCACCGCCTCGACTTTCACCGAGGCGTCCTTCACGAACACCTGACGCAGCTGCCCGTTCACGCGCACCATCACAGTTCGCAGACCCTTGTCATCAGCCTCACCGATCGCCTCGAGCCCGACGTACAACCGCACACCCCTCGAGAGATCGATCGCGCGCTCCTCCCCGGACTGCAGACCGTACAGATAATCGGCCGTATCGAGCACCGACACGTCACCGAACTGCTCCCTGGCGTCTTCGAAGACACGCGTCGGTTGCGGAAACAGCAGCCGGTTCAACGTCGCACGCCGCTCGGCGCTCGATCCGTCGAGCATCGCCTGATCCGCGTCCGATACCGGCTCGACCTCGATGTTCACGGCACGCCCGGCGAGCACCTTCGTGCGGAACGGTTCTGGCCAGCCTCCCGGAATCTCACCCAGCTCGCCCGCGAGGAACCCGACCACCGAGTCCGGGATGTCGTACTTCTCGGGGTGTGCTTCGAAATCGGCGGGATCGGCATCGACGGCCGACAGGTGCAGCGCCAGGTCGCCGACGACCTTCGACGAGGGCGTCACCTTCGGAATGCGCCCCAGGATACGATCGGCGGCCGCGTACAGATCCTCGATCTTCTCGAAGTTGTCGGCGAGCCCCAGCGCGATCGCCTGCTGGCGCAGATTGGAAAGCTGGCCGCCGGGAATCTCATGGGTGTACACGCGCCCCGTCGGGCTGGGAAGCCCCGATTCGAACGGACGGTACACCGTGCGCACCGCGTCCCAATAGGGTTCGAGTGCGAACACGGCGTCCTGAGACAGTCCCGTGTCGCGGTCGGTATCCGCGAGCGCCGCCACGAGCGACGACAGCGACGGCTGACTCGTGGTCCCCGACATCGGTGCCGACGCGACGTCCACGGCGTCGACGCCGGCCGCGGAAGCCGCCAGCAGCGTCGCGAGCTGCCCGCCAGGCGTGTCGTGCGTGTGCAGATGCACGGGCAGATCAAACCGATCCCGGAGCGCGGTCACCAGCTTCGCCGCCGCCGCCGGGCGCAGCAGCCCCGCCATGTCCTTGATCGCGAGAACATGCGCGCCGCTGTCGACGATCTGCTCGGCGAGGCGCAGATAGTAGTCGAGGGTGTACTTGTCCTCCGCGGGGCTCAGCAGATTTCCCGTGAACGACATCGCGACTTCCGCGATCGCCGTCCCCGTCTCACGCACCGCGTCGATCGCGACACGCATCTGGTTCACGTCGTTGAGCGCGTCGAAGATGCGGAACACGTCCACGCCGGTCGACGCCGCCTCGCGCACGAACGACTGCGCGACCTGCTTCGGGTACGGGGTGTAGCCCACCGTGTTCTGCCCGCGCAGCAGCATCTGGATCGGCACGTTCGGCAGCGCCTCCCGCAGCTTGGCGAGCCGCTCCCACGGGTCTTCGCCCAAGAACCGCAAGGCGACGTCGTACGTCGCACCGCCCCAGGCCTCGACCGACCACAGCTCAGGCGTCATCCGCGCCACGTACGGCGCCGCGCGAACGAGATCCTTGGTGCGCACCCGCGTCGCGAGCAGCGACTGGTGCGCGTCGCGGAACGTGGTCTCCGTCACCGCGAGCGCGGTCTGCTCGCGCAGCTGCCGCGCGTACGCGTCGGGTCCGATCTCGAGCAGGAGCTGCCGCTTGCCCGCGGGGGCGGGGCGAGACAGATCGAGCCGGGGAAGCTTGACCTCGGGATCGATGAGACCGGGACGGGGTCCGTTCGGCTGATTCACCGTGACGTTCGCCACGTGCTGCAGCAGGCGCGTCGCGCGATCCTTCGACGCGTTCATCTTGAGCAGCTCCGGGCGCTCCCCGATGAACTGGGTCGACACGTCGCCCGCCTGGAAATCGGTGTCGGCGAGCACGGCCTGCAAGAACGGAATGTTGGTGGCAACCCCTCGGATGCGGAACTCGGCGAGGGCGCGCTGCGCGCGACGCACCGCATCATCGAACGACCGCCCGCGGCAGGTCAGCTTCGCCAGCATCGAGTCGAAGTGCGGGCTGATCTGGGCGCCGACCTCGATCGTGCCGCCGTCCAGGCGCACCCCGCCGCCACCCGGCGAGCGGTACGCCGTGATCCGCCCCAGGTCTGGTCGGAACCCGTTCACCGGGTCCTCCGTGGTGATGCGGCATTGCAGCGCGGCCCCCCGCAACTGGATGCGGTCCTGCGTCAGCTCCAGCTCCTCAAGCGTCGCCCCGGCCGCGATCCGCATCTGCGCGCGCACCAGATCGACGTCCGTGACCTCTTCGGTCACGGTGTGCTCGACCTGGATGCGGGGGTTCATCTCGATGAACACGTGCTCCCCCGCACGCTCCCCCGCGGTGTCGAGCAAGAACTCGACGGTCCCGGCGTTCTCGTACCCGATCGATTTCGCGAACGCGATCGCGTCGCGGGTGAGCTCGTTCCGCTTCTCTTCGGTCAGGTTCGGGGCCGGAGCGATCTCCACGACCTTCTGATGCCGGCGCTGCACCGAGCAGTCGCGCTCGAACAGATGCACGGTCGCACCCGCAGCGTCGGCGAGCACCTGCACCTCGATGTGCCGCGGGCGCAGCACGGCCTGCTCGATGAACATGGTCGCGTCGCCGAACGCGGATTCCGCCTCCCGCATGGCGGCCTCCAACGCGTCGCGGAGATCCTCGACCCGCTCTACCCGCCGCATCCCACGACCGCCGCCACCGGCCACAGCCTTCGCAAAGACCGGGAAACCGATCTCTTCCGCACCCGTCACCAGTGACTCGATGTCGGTCGATGGCGGCGTCGAGCGCAGCACCGGCACGCCGGCCGCGATCGCGTGCTCCTTGGCGGCGACCTTATTGCCGGCCATCTCGAGCGCGGTCTTCCCGGGTCCGATGAAACGGATCCCGGCGGCATCGGCCGCAGCAGCAAGATCAGGGTTCTCCGACAAGAAGCCGTACCCGGGGTAAATCGCGTCAGCGCCCGATTCCACGGCGACTCGGACGATCTCCGCGACGTCCAGATACGCGCGCACCGGGTGACCCACGGTGCCGATCAGATACGCCTCATCCGCCTTGAGCCGATGCAGCGAATTCCGGTCCTCGTAGGGGAACACTGCAACCGTCTGCGCACCCAACTCATGAGCCGCGCGAAACGCCCGAATCGCGATCTCACCACGATTCGCCACCAAGATCTTCTGGAACACTCCGCCTCCTTGCTACTGTTCTCGCCGCCGAATGCTCACGCCGTCGAACTGGTTCGATATCAAGATACATGGTCGCTGGATCGACAAGCGTCAAACGTGGTCATCGGTGGATCACTGCCCCGACCCGGGGGCAGGATTCCGTTCGCCCACGACGAAGTCAGCCGATGCACCGGACGAATCCACTAAACTTGCTGCGTGCATGTATTGAGTGTGAGTTCCCTCAAGGGCGGCGTCGGCAAGACGACCGTGACGCTCGGCCTCGCCTCGGCCGCGTTCTCGCGCGGTCTGCGAACCCTGGTCGTGGACTTCGATCCGCAGTCCGACGTGTCGACGGGCCTGGCCGTGAACCCCGAGGGCTTCGCCAATGTGGCGAATGTACTCGAGAGCCCGAAAGAGAAGACCGTTCGGAGCGCCATCGCGCACAGCGGCTGGAACGACTATCACGAGGGCGGAAAGATCGACCTGCTGGTCGGCAGTCCGTCTGCGATCAACTTTGACGGCCCGCACCCGTCGACGCGCGACATCTGGAAGCTGGAGGAGGCGCTGGCGATCGTCGAGTCGGAGTACGACCTCGTGCTCGTGGATTGCGCACCCTCACTGAATGCGCTCACCCGCACTGCGTGGGCCGCGAGCGATCGCGTGCTCGTCGTCGCCGAGCCCAGTCTGTTCGCAGTCGCAGCCACCGACCGCGCGCTTCGCGCGATCGAGGAGATTCGACGCGGCGTGAGCCCCCGCCTGCAGCCCCTGGGAATCCTCATCAACCGCACGCAGCCGCAGTCGCTGGAGCATCAGTTCCGCATCCGTGAGCTCCGCGAGATGTTCGGCCCGCTCGTGCTCAACCCGCAGCTCCCCGAGCGCCTCTCGCTGCAGCAGGCGCAAGGAGCCGCGAAGCCCGTGCACATGTGGCCGGGAGAGGCGTCGCAGGAGATGGCAGCCAATTTCGATCTCGTGCTCGACCGAATCCTCCGCTCAGCCGGCTTGGACGCGGCTCGCGCAGGAGCGTCGAGCGCACCCACGGCCACCGTCGTAGAGGACTAGTTCGCGGCCTGCCCGCGTCTCCATCGTTCGAGCTCAGCGACGCCGGTCGCGACGCGCCTCTCGCGAGACGAGCGCTGTCAGGATATCTTGCGGGACTCTCGACGCGCGGCAAGTTCATCGACCGCCGATTCCGCGGATGCCTCTTCCCGGTGCTCGTCCATGTCGACGAGCGACGTCTCGACCTCGCGCAGCACCTTGCCCACGGCGATGCCGAACACGCCCTGGCCGCGGCTGACGAGGTCGATGACCTCGTCGCTTGACGTGCACAGATAGACACTCGCACCGTCGCTCATGAGCGTGGTCTGCGAGAGATCGTGAACACCCGCTTCGTGCAGCTGGGCGACGGCCGTGCGGATCTGCTGCAGCGAGATGCCCGTATCGAGAAGGCGCTTGACGAGCTTCAGCACGAGGATGTCGCGGAACCCGTAGAGCCGCTGTGAGCCGGATCCTTTCGCGCTGCGCACCGTCGGTTCGACGAGGCCCGTGCGGGCCCAGTAATCGAGCTGGCGATAGGTGATGCCAGCGGCGCGAGCGGCCGTTGCTCCCTTGAAGCCGCCGTCCTGATTCGGACGAGGCAAGCCATCGTCGAAGAGCACGTCAGCGTCGACGGAAAGGGACGTGAACGCCTCAGGATCAGCCACGAGTCCCGCGTCCGAGAGTGCTTGTGCCGATGGAATCGCCGCGTCGCCATCCGGCCGCTGAGTGTGCTCCATCGTGTTCCTTTCACATCGGCGCGCACCTGGATGGCCGCCGAACTTCACCAACGTTATCGAGCCCCTCGCCCCCGTGCAACGACCGGTGAGAGTTAATTATCGCGTGTCGAGTTCAGGTGGAACTTTAAGGTTGAAATCACGCCGTTTCGAGCGTGCTCAGACGCTCCCGATTCGACGTCGCAACACGCCGGCGCGCACGGTGTCGAGCTGATCCGCGATCTCCAGCGCCCCTTCCGCGGCGGCGGGAGACGCCGCTTTCACTCCGCGAGTCGATACGGCATGCGCGATCAGCTCGGCCTCGCGCTCCGCAGCGACGCGCAGCGGGCGGAGGTGGCGCGGGGTGATGCCCTGCTCGGCGAGCTTCAAAAGCGCATTCACCTGCGCGACGGCGTCGTGCGGAAATACTTCAGCAGCGGGGAGCAGGCCCGCCGCAATAGCCTCTCCAATGAATCGCGGGCTTGCTCCGGTGAGCCGTCGCAGCTCGTCGCTGCTGAGTACTCGCTTCGGGGCGAGGATGCTCGAGGCGCTGCGCGGCGCCGCGCCAGGAATGATCGGGTCACGCCCGGCATCGAGTTCTTCGAGCACTTCGGCGATGACCTTCAACGGCAGGTAGTGGTCGCGCTGGAGGGTCAGGATCAAGCGGAGGCGCTCGATGTGCGACTGCGAGAACTTGCGGTATCCCGATTTCGTGCGCTCGGGCGTGACCAAACCCTGCTCTTCGAGGAACCGCAGCTTCGAGGGGGTGAGGTCGGCGAAGTCGTCTTGCAGACGCGCCAGTACCTGACCGATGCTGAGGAGACCTGAGGGGTTCTGACGGGCCTGGGCGGCCGCCACGCTAGTTCTCCTCGGCGAGATCGAATCGTGAGGCGAAGAACGTGAACCGGAACTTACCGACCTGCACCTCGGCACCGTCGTCGAGCACCACGGAGCCGTCGATCCGAGCACCATCGCAGAACGTGCCGTTGAGCGAGCCCAGATCCGCGACCGCGAACGACGTGCCGCTGCGACGGAATTCGGCGTGCCGACGGGACACCGTGACGTCGTCCAGGAAGATGTCGACCGCGGGGTGGCGCCCCGCTACCGTGACATCCTGATCGAGCAGGAAGCGCGCGCCCTGGTCCGGCCCGCGACGCACAACGAGCAACGCCGCGCCGGAGGGCAGTGCTTCGACCGCCTCGCGCTCGTCGATCGTCAAATCGGTCGCCCGCGTGCGGATGAGTGCGCCCAGATCGTCTCGGAACTGCTGGGTCGAGCGCACCGCGATGCTCTCAGCGCGACGGGCATGACTCTCGTTGCTCATGACCTCACCCACTTCTTCACTCGGAGCCTTCGCAAGCCGTTCGACTCGGTACATCTACGCTATCGCAGGCGGGGCTCCCGGCGCATCTCGGCGCCCACTTTTGTGGCCCGACGCGGCGTGGCGTCCAGGAACTTCCCCGCTATTCGTGCGATTCCAGAAATGCGTACACCTCGTGCGCGTCGACGCCAGGAAATGTGCCGGTCGGCAGCGCCGCGAGCAGGCTCGTCGGAGTCGCCGCTTCCGGCCAGGCCGCGGCCTCCCACTTCCGGGTCAATTCGCCAGAGGCCTGTCTGCAGCACTGGTCATCCGGGCAGAAGGACTGCGAGCGGTGCGCAGTCTCGCGCCCCCGAAACCACTTCACATCGGAGAAGCGCACTCCAACGCTGACCGAGTACTGCCCCTCCTTGGCCTTCTCGACGCGAGAGGTGCACCAATACGTTCCCCCAGCCGCCATGTCCGTGTACTGATACCACGGGTTGAAGCGATCCGGCTGCCCGAACACGGTGCGCGCAGTCCAATTGCGGCAGACGGTGGCGCCCTCGAAATTCCCGAGCGCATCCGATGGGAACCGCACACCGTCGTTCTCATAGGCCTTGATCAGCGTGCCCGATTCGTGCGCCTTCATGAAGTGCACCTCGAGCGCGAGACGCTCGCTGGCGATGTTCGTGAAGCGGTGGGCCGCCATTTCGTAGGACACCCCGAATGCGTCGCGCAGATCCTCCATCGAAATCTGCCGCTGCTGCTTCGCCTCAGTGAGCAGGGGCACCGCGGCGGCCTCTGGCAGCAGCACTGCACCGGCGAGATAATTGGCCTCGACGCGCTGGCGCAAGAACTCCCCGTAACTACTGGGTTCTTCATGCCCGCAGACCACACTCGCGAGCGCACGCAGAATCGGGGCGCGGGCATCACGCGATGGCACGGCTCCGCTCAGATACACCCTGCCGTTTCTGCGGTCGATCACCGACCGCGTCGAGTGCGGCATGTCGGAGACATAGTGCAGGCTGAACCCGAGCCGCTCTGCGATATCAGCGATCGTCTGCTGAGAAACCGGCCCACCCGAGTACCCGACGCTGTCGAGCAGTCTGCTCGCCGCAGTTTCGAGATCGGGGAAGTAATTCCCAGCGCTGCGCATCTGCGCACGCAACTCGGTGTTCGCGCGCCGCGCTTCCTCCGGCGTGGCAGCACGCTCGCGATGCAACCGCTCGACCTCCTGATGCAAGCCGAGGATCGCCTGCAGCGTCTCGTCGCTCGCCGACTTGGAGACACGGATCGGCTGCAGCCCGAGCGATTGGAATACCGGACCCCGCTGCGCCCGCTCCACCGCGATCTCGAGCGCCGCTCGCTCGGAAGGCGCCTCCGCCGCGAGCAGCGCATCGACGGTCACCTCGAGCGCTGACGCGAGCGCGCGCAGCATGGGCAATCGGGGCTCTCGCTTGCCGTTCTCGATCGCCGAGAGTTGCGAGGGCGCGCGGTCGACCTCGCGAGCCAGCTGCTCCAGGGTGAGTCCGCGAGACGTGCGGAGGGCACGAATGCGGCGCCCGAGCGTCAGTGCATCGCCGCCGTCGGCACTGGAACTGTCGGCGACCACGGTCTGGTCCGATTCGAGGAGGGTCATGTTGCTCATCCTCCCAGACAAGAATTCTTCCGGCAAGTGAAAAAACACCATTTCTTCACACCATCAAATGGCCTCTACGCGGCTCACCGGCCCCTCAAGATGGAACTACACCGCAATTCATACCTTCGGGCCGAACACAGGAGTCATCGTGACCAACGACGCATCGCAGACCCCCACCTCCGCCGAGCAGCTTGCCTGGGACTGGGAGAATGACCCGCGCTGGGACGGAATCACCCGCGATTACACCGCCGCCGACGTCGTCAAGCTTCGGGGAACCGTCCAAGAGGAGCACACGCTTGCGCGCCGCGGCGCCGAGAAGCTGTGGAGCCAGCTCACCAGCGAGACCCCGACCGGCGGCTACACGAACGCACTCGGCGCACTCACGGGCAATCAGGCTGTGCAGCAGGTGAAGGCCGGCCTGCGTGCGATCTATCTCTCGGGCTGGCAGGTGGCCGCTGACGCCAACATCTCGGGCCACACCTACCCCGATCAGTCGCTCTACCCCGCGAACTCGGTGCCGCAGGTCGTGCGCCGCATCAACAACGCACTCCTCCGCGCCGACCAGATCGAGCACTCCGAAGGCATCAGCACCGTCGAGGACTGGCTGGTTCCGATCGTCGCCGATGCCGAGGCCGGCTTCGGCGGACCCCTCAACGCGTACGAGCTCATGAAGTCGATGATCGCGTCCGGTGCCGCAGGCGTGCACTGGGAGGATCAGCTCGCGAGCGAGAAGAAGTGCGGTCACCTCGGCGGCAAGGTGCTGATCCCCACGCAGCAGCACGTGCGCACGCTGAACTCCGCGCGCCTCGCGGCCGACGTCGCCGGTGTGCCCAGCGTCATCATCGCCCGCACCGACGCCGAGGCCGCGACGCTCATCACTTCAGACGTCGACGAGCGCGATCGCCCGTTCGTCACCGGAGAGCGTACGGCGGAGGGCTTCTACAAGGTCACGAACGGCCTCGCACCGTGCATCGCGAGGGCGAAGGCCTACGCACCGTACTCCGATCTCATCTGGATGGAGACCGGCACCCCCGACCTGGAGCTGGCGCGCCAGTTCGCCGAGAGCGTCAAGGCCGAATTCCCGGATCAGATGCTCGCCTACAACTGCTCGCCCTCGTTCAACTGGAAGAAGCACCTGGACGACGAGACGATCGCGAAGTTCCAGCGCGAGCTCGGAGCCATGGGCTTCTCATTCCAATTCATCACCCTCGCGGGATTCCACGCGCTGAACTCGTCGATGTTCGACCTGGCGCACGGCTACGCCCGCGATGGGATGTCGGCGTACGTCGAACTGCAGGAGCGCGAGTTCGCAGACGAGGCGCGCGGCTACACGGCGACGAAGCACCAGCGCGAGGTCGGCACCGGATACTTCGACGCGATCTCCACCGCACTCAACCCGGATGCCTCGACCCTCGCCCTCGTCGGCTCCACCGAAGAGGGCCAGTTCCACTGAGCGACGGTCCCCACCGAATTCACCCGACACCACTCATATCGAGGAGCAGATCATGACGACGACCCAGGCGGGGCTGCAGCTGCAGAACGCCACCACCGAACGCACCAGCACATCCGAGAGCACGCCGACATCGCCGTCGCGATTCGAGGTGCTTGGACGCCCATTCGCCCGCAGCGAAGAAATCCTCACTCCTGAGGCTCTCGAGTTCTTAACTCGCCTGCACGACCGGTTCGCCAGCACCCGGCATGAGCGCCTCGCCGACCGACAGCGACGCCGCTACGAGATCGGCAACGGACGAGATCCGAAGTTCCGCGAGGAGACCCGGGCGATCAGAGAGGATCCGGCCTGGCGTGTCGCCGGCGCGGGCCCGGGTCTCGAGGATCGTCGCGTGGAGATCACCGGCCCCACCGACCCGAAGATGACGATCAACGCGATGAACTCGGGTGCGCGCGTCTGGCTCGCGGATCAAGAGGACGCGACGAGTCCGACATGGCGCAACGTCATCGGTGGCCAGATCTCGCTCTTCGACGCGATTCGCGAGCAGCTCGCCTTCACCAGCGAGGCCGGCAAGGAGTACCGGATTACCGCAGAGCGCACCCCGACGATCGTCATGAGGCCGCGCGGGTGGCATCTCGTCGAGAAGCACCTCCGCTTCACTGACGCGCATGGTCGTGCTGGCGCGGCGTCGGGCAGCCTCGTCGACTTCGGACTGTACGCGTTCCACAACGCGCGCGAGCTCGTGTCGCGAGGACGCGGCCCGTACTTCTACATCGCCAAGCTCGAGTCGAGCGAAGAGGCGAAGCTGTGGGACGACGTCTTCACCTTCACCGAGGAGGCGCTCGGACTCCCCCACGGCACCATTCGCGCGACCGTGCTCATCGAGACGCTTCCAGCGGCTTTCGAGATGGAAGAGATCCTGTATGTGATGCGGGACCACATCGCCGGACTGAACGCCGGTCGATGGGACTACATCTTCTCGATCATCAAGAACTACCGCGGTCGCGGGGCGCGCTTCGTGCTCCCGGACCGCAGCGAAGTAACCATGACCGTACCGTTCATGCGCGCCTACACCGAGTTGCTCGTGCAGACCTGCCACAAGCGGGGCGCCCACGCGATCGGAGGCATGAGTGCATTCATTCCCAACCGTCGGGACCCGCAGGTGACCGCGCGCGCGGAGGAGAAGGTCCGTGCGGACAAGCACCGTGAGGCGGGCGACGGGTTCGACGGCACGTGGGTGGCGCACCCCGACCTCATTCCAGTCGCACAAGCCGAGTTCGATGCGGTGCTCGGCGAGCGCCCGAATCAGGTGGATCGGCAGCGCGACGACGTGCACGTGACGGCGGCGCAGCTGCTCGACGTGCGAATCGGTCGGGATATCACCGAGGCCGGCGTGCGCGAGAACGTCTCGATCGGTATCCGCTACATCGAGGCTTGGCTGCGCGGGCAGGGCGCCGTCGCCATCGACAACCTCATGGAGGATGCCGCCACCGCCGAGATCAGCCGCTCCCAGATCTGGCAGTGGATCCACCAGGATCAGTCGACCGCTGAGGGGACGCGGATCACTCGGGAATGGGTCGCCGAGCTCGTCGCTGAGGCCGTCGCCGGTTTCGAACGCGCGGACGGCGATCGCTACGACGACGCTGCGGAGCTCTTCACCGACGTGGCGCTCGGCGACGACTTCCCGACGTTCCTGACCGTTCCGGCCTACAGCCGATACCTGGTCGACGCGTAGCGAGGCAGTTCCACCACGACGCGCACGAGGAGTCGTCGACAGCGAGCCGGGTCCCGTCGGGCCCGGCTCGCTGCACGTCAGCCGGATTTCGAAGGCCCCGATCCAGCGTCGTTCTCCCGTTCAGGGCGACGCGCGAAAGACTCCTCGCTGCGCTCGATGGCCGGCGCCAACTCGTCGACCACGAGCGTGGTCGTGTCGAGTTGCCCCGTGCGATACGCAGCGCGACCCACCATGTGCGCGGCCACGGGAGCGGTGAGGGATTGAAACACGAAGACCGGCACCAGGGCGAGCAGCGTCGCGACGGACCGTTCCTCGAGCGCGATCGCCGTGATCGTCAGCAGAAGCCCGAAGATCTGGGGCTTCGTTGCCGCGTGCAGACGGCTGAGCGCGTCGGGGAACCTGATGATACCGACTCCCGCCGCGACCGAGAGCACGGCGGCGAGGAAGATGCAGACGGCCGCGATCAGATCGAGTACGGCATCAAACATGTCCCGTCTCCTTCGGCTGCTGGTGGGGAGGCTGCTCCGCGCGCCGCTTCACGAAACGGGCGACGACGATCGTCGCGAGCGTCGCAGTGGCGGCGATCACCGTCATCAGCGGGATGGTGTCGGTGTGACCGCGGGCCACCATGTCGGCGCCGACGGCGAGCATCAGCGTCGTGAGGAGCACATCGGAGGCGATCATGCGATCCAGAATCGTCGGCCCGCGCACGATGCGCACGATGGCGGCGAGGGCGGTCACGGTGAGACCGATGCCAGCCGCGATGAGCAGGAGCTGCGTGATATCGCTCATGTCAGGGCCTGCACTTCCTGCTTGGACCCGGCTGCCATCACCAACAGGCGCTCGATGGTGTACACGCTGCGTCGCATCTGCGTCAGCTCGCGCTGCGTCGGCGTATTCAGCACGTGCAGGTACAGCGTCGAGTTGAATCGATCGATCTCGGTCACGAGAGATCCTGGGATCAAGGAGTTCGTGAGCGCGACCATCGTCATGATGAAGTCGGACCGCGTGGTGAGCTTCACCGCGATGATCGACGTCGTCGGCACCGGTCCGGGGCGCACGGCCAGCCACGCGACTCCCCATGAGGCGCGCGCCAGGTGCCAGACGAAGTACCCCAGATACCGCAGTGCGTGCCAGACATTGAATCGACCGGCGAGCTCCACGGGCGGGAGGTAGAAGAGTCGCATGACGAACACGGCGATGACCAGACCGCTGAGCACCGAAAGCAGTGACACCTCGTGCCAGAGCATCATCCAGAGAACGACGAGGCCGATCACGAGGGGCAGTTCGTGCAGCCGCACGCCGAATTCGCGTCGACGGGCCTCGCGGGGTGATTCCCCGGCGAGCTCCGTGGGTGCATCACTCATGCGATTCCCCCTCTTCGAGCGTGGTCTGGCCGCTCCCACCGCCGGGTCCGCCCGAGCCGGCTCCAGAGCCGTCGCCGAGCACCTGTTCCACGACGATACCCGGCTCGGCGAGGGTTTCTCCCGCCCGGGTCGCGTACGCGTAGAGCGGACCCGCGAAGATGGTCAGTGTGACGCTGATGGCGACCATGCCGGTGGTCGCCACGAACATCAGCTTCGGGATCTCCTTCTGCTCGGCCTGCGGCTGCGCATCTGGCGCGTCCTGCAAGCGCTCGAAGAGCGCCTGCTCGCGCTCGCGCAGCATGACGGCTTCCGTGGTGGTGGGCTTCGCAGATTTCGGATCGCTTCCCTGCTGCGCCGGTGCTCGCCAGAACGCGAGCACCCACGCGCGCGCCAACGCATAGAGGGTGAGGAGGGAGACGAGCGCCCCGATGCCGATGAGCCAGTACGCTTCTGGGCTCGCGACATCGGCGGCGACCGTGAAGAGCCCGAGCTTCCCGATGAAACCTGAGAACGGGGGGATGCCGCCGAGGTTCAGCATCGGGATGAAGAAGAGGATGGCGATGAACGGCGCAGTGCGCATCAAGCCGCCGAGACCGGAGATCGAGGTGGTCCCGCCTTGTCGTTCGACCAGACCGACGGCGAGGAAGAGGGTCGTCTGCACGATGATGTGATGCGCGATGTAGTAGATCGTCGCGGCGAAGCCGGCTGCATTGGCCATGCCGATTCCGAAGATCATGTACCCGATGTGGCTGATGAGCGTGAACGACAGCAGCCGTTTGATGTCGAGTTGCGAGACGGCGCCGAGAATGCCGACCAGGAGCGTCAGTCCCGCGATGATGAGGAGCAATCGGTCGACGCTCGAATCCGGGAACAGTTTCGTCTGCGTCCGAATGATGGCGTACACGCCCACCTTCGTCAGCAATCCGGCGAACACCGCCGTGACCGGAGCCGGGGCCGTCGGGTACGAGTCCGGCAGCCAGAAGGCGAGCGGGAAGACGGCGGCCTTGATGCCGAACGCGATGAGCAGCGCCAGATTGAGCAGGAGTTGCACCTCGCTCGGCAGCTCCGCGATCCGCACCGTGAGCTGCGCCATGTTCACCGTGCCCGTGGCGCCGTAGATCAACCCGATCGCTGCGAGAAAGAGCACGGACGACACGAGCGACACGATGACGTACGTCACGCCGGCGCGAATGCGCTGCGCAGTCCCTCCGAGCGTGATGAGCACGTAGCTCGCCACGAGCAGGATCTCGAAGCCGACGTAGAGGTTGAAGAGGTCGCCCGCGATGAACGCGTTGAACACGCCGGCACCGAGCACGAGGTACGTCGGGTAGTAGATCGACACCGGCGTGTCTTCGTCTCCGTCGGCGAGGCCCTGACCGAGCGAGAAGAGGAAGACGCCGAGGAGCACGATCGATGACACCGTGAGCATGAGCGCCGACACCCGGTCCACGACCAGTGCGATGCCGAACGGAGCCGCCCAGCCGCCGACCTCCATGACGAGCGTGCCGTGCGCATCCACCAGGAACATCAACGCGCCGCTGAGCAGCACGACGGCGCTCAGGGCGAACAGCGTGATTCCCTGCTGCAGGCGGCGGTGCCCGGGCACGGCAAGTGCGAAGGCGGCCCCCGCGAGCGGGATGAGCACGGCGAGCGGAACGAGCTGAATCATGTCTTCGGCTCCCCCGCGGTCTCGGACGCATCGGAGGCTGGCTTGCCGCTCGGTGCGATGTCTGCGCCGGATTCGGCGTAGTCCTCGTCGTCGTACTCCTGCGTCTCCGCGAGGTCTTCGTCGGTGACCTCGGTCGCTGCCAGTGCGCGCGTCGTGGCGAGCTCCAGATCGGAATCGTCGTCCTGCACGCGGTCGTCATGGTCGTGCGCGAGGCGCCACGACCGGTAGATGAGCGCGAGCAGGAAGGCGCTGACGCCGAATGTGATGACGATCGCCGTGAGAATGAACGCCTGCGGGAGCGGATCGCTCATCTCCTCGGACGTCGCCTCTCCGTAGATCGGCGCAGCTCCGAAGCTTCCCGACATCAAGAAGATGAGCAGGTTCGTCGCATTGCCCACGAGGAGGAAGCCGAGCAGCAGGCGCGTCAACGACCGATCGAGCATGAGGTAGACACCGCAGGCGTACATCACCACCATCACGGCGACCAGAACGAGTGGCATCGTCATCGCGAGCTCACCTCCTCTTCCTCGAACGAGGCGATATCCGCCTCTTCGTGCTCATCGATTTCGGCGCCGAGACTCCGGAGCACGTCGAGAATCAATCCGAAGACGACCAGGTACACGCCGATGTCGAAGAGCGTCGAGGTCACCAGCGGAATGGAGCCGAAGATGCCGAGATCGATATCGACCCACGCCGAAGCCAGTGCCGATTGCCCGAAGAGCATGGGGATGAACGCCATCGACACCGCGATGGCGAGCCCAGCGCCGAGAATGCGGCCGGCATCGAGCGGAACCGTAGCCCCCAATTCGTGGCGGCCGCCTGCGAGGTACCGCGCGACGAGCGCGAGCCCGGCGACGAGCCCGCCCGCGAATCCGCCTCCCGGCGAGTTGTGCCCGGTCAGGAGCAAGTAGATCGACAGAACGATCAGCGCGTGGAAGATGAGACGCACCACGACTTCGAGCAGGATCGAGCGGCGCGCCGGATCGAGGTGCCGTCCCGCCAGAAGCCAGGTCATGCGGCGCGCGGGATCGTTAGGGTCTGCGACGCGGAGCAGGTGTTCCTGCGCGGCCCTCCTCGCATCCCGCCGGCTTAGCTTCGGGCGGTTGTCGACACGGGTGCTGAGGAAGACGAGCGACGCCACACCGGTCGCGGCAGCCAGAATCACGGAGAGCTCGCCCATCGTGTCCCAACCGCGGATGTCGACGAGCATCACATTGACGACGTTGCTCCCGTGGCCGCCGGCGTACGCGAGCTCGGGCAGCTGCAGGGAGATCGGCTCCGCGATGCGGGATCCGAGTGCGATGACCGCCAGCATGCCGAAGACGAGCCCGACGCCGATGCCGATGCCCGCACGGAGCCACCTCTTGGGGCGGCTCGCGCGATGACCGATCCGCTGGGGCAGGCGCCGGATGACGAGCACGAATGCGATGAGCGTGACGGTCTCGACGAGCGCCTGGGTCAACGCGAGATCTGGGGCCCCGTGCATTGCGAAGATCGCGGCCATGCCGTATCCAGTCAGGCCGACGAGCACCACCGATTGGAATCGCGTGCGTGCGCGCAGGGAGAACAGGGCGGCGATGATCATCACCAGTGCGATCGGGATCTGCACCGGAGAACTGATCAGCACGAATTCGCCGGGCCATTCGGCGGTCGCGAGTGCGGTGCCGCCCAGCGTTCCGACGAGCACGATCAGAATCACCGCGAGATAGAACGGAAGCGAGCCGCGCTGCGTGATGGACGTGAGCTTCACGGCGATCGAATCGACGAAGTGCGTCACGATCCAGTAGGCGTGCGATGCCGAAAACCGCTCGACGGGAGGCTGCATGCGCCGGGTCGTACGACTGAGCACCCAGGCCAGCAACGACCCGCCGATGAGCACCCCCGCCGAGGCGAACAGGGCCGGCGTCACACCGTGCCACAGTGCGAGGTGCTCGATCGTCACTCCTGCGGCTTCCGCGTTGACCAGTGGAAGCAGCACCGCGTCGGCTGCAGGCGCGACCAGCCCGATCAGGAGTGTCGCACCAGCGAACACGCCGGGAGCGATCAGGATCGAACGCTCGGGCGCGTGAGCGACTCGACAGGTCTCGACGTGCGGCTTCGATGCGAAAGCGCCCCAGACGAACCGACCCATGTATGCCACTGTGAGCACGCTACCGACGACCGCGACCACGAATGCCGCCATCGCCAGCGGCCGCTCCTGGCCGACCTCGAGCAGCTCCGTGAACGCAGACTCTTTCGCGATGAAACCGAAGAACGGCGGGAACCCCGCCATGGACGCCGACGCCAGCACCGTGATCGCGAAGAGCACCGGCATCTTCTTCCCGAGCCCGCTGAGCTTTCGCAGATCGCGGGTGCCGGTCGAATGGTCGATGACGCCGACGGAGAGGAAGAGTGGCGCTTTCGCGAGTGCGTGTGCGAAGAGCAGCGCGAAGCCGGCGAAGGTCGCCCGCGGGTCGCCCACCCCGAACACCATGACCAGCAGCCCCAACTGGCTGACGGTACCGTGAGCCACGATGAGCTTGAGATCGAACTGGCGAAGCGCACGAATGCCGCCGTTGATCATGGTGATGGCGCCGAGAACGACCAGCGTCTCGCGATAGCCTGGCACGTCGCCGAACGCCGGGGTGACGCGGGCGATCAGGTAGATGCCTGCTTTGACCATGGCCGCCGCGTGCAGGTACGCGCTGACCGGCGTCGGCGCCGCCATGGCGCCCGGCAGCCAGAAGTGGAACGGGAAGATCGCCGATTTCGAGAGTGCTCCGGCGAGGATCAAGAACACCGCCGTGATGCCGACGCCACCCTGGGGAGGCGTGGCGACGATATCCGAGAGCAGCGAGCTGCCGACCTGATTCGCGAGAAGCACCAGACCCACGAGCATGGCGAGTCCGCCGAGCGTCGTGACCATGAGCGCTTGGAGAGCGGCGGCCGTGGACGTGCGCAGACGGGTGAGGTGTCCGATGAGCAGGAACGAGAAGATCGTCGTCCCTTCCCAGAAGATGAAGAGCAGATACACGTCGTCCGCGAGCACGAGGCCGAGCATCGACGTCGCGAACCCCATGAACACCGCGGCAAAGCGCTCGAGCCCCGGCTCGTGCGCGTCGAAATAGCGACTGCAGTAGAGCAGGACCAGCGCGCCGGCCCCCGAGACGAGCAATGCGAAGAGCACGGAGACCGTGTCGAGCCGGAACGTCAGCGTGAGGTCGAGCTGCGGCACCCAGGCGAAGGACTCCACGACCGGCGCACCGCTGTACACCTGGATCGCGAGCACGGCGAAGAGGCCGGTGACGGCTGCGAGGAGGGCCGCCCCTACGAAGAAGACGTTGCGACCGAGTACTCGAGCGAGCGGGTGAGTCGCGATGGATACGACAGCGAGGATGAGCAGGACACTCATCATCGCTCCCATAGGCGGCCCACTTCCGGTTCCGTCGGCGTTCAGTTCTGGAACCAGTCTACTGGAAGTGAAACACCCATTCCCCTGAGAACGAACACTTGAAGCCCCGATCACGACCGGGAAACCTGTTCATCGTCGACGACGAGAGCCCTGAAATGGCGAAAGGGTCGTACAGTGTGTGCCGTCTCTGGCTTACACTGTACGACCCTTTCTGTAAAAGGTGTCCGGCGGTGTCCTACTCTCCCACAAGGTCCCCCTTGCAGTACCATCGGCGCAATCAGTCTTAGCTTCCGGGTTCGGAATGTGACCGGGCGTTTCCCTGACGCTATGGCCGCCGTAACTCTATTCACATATGACCACACCCCACCCCCAAGGGTGGACGTGTGTGGCCGTACGTCTAGAACCACAAAGTGGACGCGAAACAATCGTTACTGAAGATACTCATGCCCTCCCCATTCAAGGGGAAGAAGA